>CAJJAM010000008.1 GCA_905182235.1 SAR86 cluster bacterium SAR86B
AGAGCAGTTCAAAGAGGATCAGGGGGTGAAGATGGTGAGAATCTTGAAGAAGTTTCTTTTGAAGGGTACGGCCCGGGGGGGATTGCTATATTAGTTGAGTCCATGACTGATAATAATAACCGCACAGTGGCTGAAGTTAGACATGCCTTTACCAAGGCAGGTGGAAACTTGGGTACAACCGGTTCAGTAGCTTACCTTTTTGTAAAAAAAGGAATGATTCAAATTGCTTCTACTAAGAATGAAGAATTAATTATGGAGTTGGTTATAGATTCTGGTGCGGAAGACATCGAAGTTAGTAATGAAGGCTTAATATCAATTTCAACCATGCCAGAAGATTATGAGAATGTCAGAGGGGTGCTTATAGATAATTCCATTGAATTGATAGATTCGGAAATCTCTTTAGTTCCAGAAACAGCAGTATCTTTAGATCTAGAGACTTCTTTGAAAGTGTTTAGACTCCTTGAAGCTCTCGAGGACCTAGATGACACCCAGAGTGTTCATTCTAATGCTGATTTTCCAGATGAAATGATGGAGCATTTAGATTCGTAATGGCTAATTCTAGAAACAAAGGAGCTTCTTTTGAAAGAGAGGTTGCTAATTTACTTACAGCTGATCTTGGTTTAGAGAAGAACATAAGAAGAATATTAGAACAAACACGTGAAAAGCATCTTCCGGATCTAATGATAGGACAATGGTACATAGAGTGTAAGCGTTATGCTTCAGGGGCAGAGCCTTTAGAAGCATGGTGGCAACAAGTCTTAGATGCTACAAGAACTAAAGGAATTCCTGCATTGGTTTACAAATTTGACAGAAGACCTATTAAGGTAAGAGTACCCCTTGGTGCCATAAACCCAGCTCTGCATCTAGATTCACCTTTTAATGCAGATTTACTTTGGGATGATTTCATATTTTTACTAAAAGAGCTCTATAAAGAAGACATAAGGGCACATGATCTTGAGGACTAATGCATCAATATAAACTGAGAGTTTACTACGAAGATACCGATGCCCAGGGTGTTGTTTATTATGCAAATTATCTTAAATTTTTTGAAAGAGCTAGAACAGAATTTCTTAGAACGGCAGGCTATGAACAAAAAGCTCTTATGGAATCTGGGGCTGTATTTGTAGTTAGAGATCTTAACCTTGCTCTTCAAAGACCTGCAAGACTTGATGATGAGTTAATAATCAAAACAACTCTTATAAAGTTAGGTAAAGTCACTTTTGATTTTAAGCAAGAAGCTTACCGAAGTGATATGCTGCTTTGCAGTGGTGACATAAGATGTGGGTGTATTGATGGCAAAAATTTTACTCCTTACTCGCTTCCTCAGGAGCTATATTCAAGAATGAAAAATTTACTTTAATTTATGGATACTTCAATCTTAACTCTTTTTTTAAATGCTAGTTTTGTAGTTCAATCAGTAATAGTTTTATTAATTATTGCTTCAATCTTATCGTGGATGATTATCTTTGAAAGATGGATCTTTATTAGTAAATCAAAAGATAATTTATCTTCTTTTGAAGATCTTTTCTGGTCTGATCTAGGAGTTGAAGGGATTTTAGAAATAGGTGATGACAAAAAACACGTTCCCTTTGGAGCTGAATGCATATTCAGATCGGGATACACTGACTATAAGAGGTTAAGCTCACAAGACCTTGGAGCTGATGTTGTTATGGAAAGTGTTTTAAGAAACATGAAGGTTTCATTATCAAGAGAGCAGGTGCTTCTTGAAAACCACCTCCCTTTTTTAGCCACCGTGGCTTCGGTAAGCCCGTATATAGGTTTATTCGGTACCGTATGGGGAATAATGAACTCTTTTAGAGGACTTGCAGGTGCAAATCAAGCAACTTTAGCTGCTGTTGCTCCCGGTATATCAGAAGCACTAATCGCAACCGCAATAGGCCTTTTTGCTGCCATACCTGCACTCATAGCTTACAACCGTTTCATATCTCAAAGTGATTATCTCTTATCAGGTTATGAAAGTTTTATGGATGAATTTGCAGCCGTATTGCATAGAGAAATACACTCAAGGTAATAGATATGTTAAATAGAAGAAGGAACTTGATTTCAGATATCAATGTAGTTCCTTATATCGATGTAATGTTGGTTCTTTTAGTTATTTTCATGGTCGCAGCACCCTTAATGGTTCAAGGCATCTCAGTTAATTTACCCGAAGTATCATCTGATGCGCTTCCGGTAGAGAACTCTGAACCTCTCATTATTTCAGTAAGATCCGATGGCTCCTTTTTTTTAGAAATTGATGCCACAAGAAATCAACCTTTAACACTCGATGAAGTTTCACAAGAAGTTACAAAGTTATTAAAAGCCGATAAGAATATGCAGGTTGTTATAAGAGGAGACGCAGAAGTTAAGTACGAGAAAGTTATGATGTTAATGGCGCTTCTCCAGCAATTAGGATCAAAAAATATAGGCCTAATAACTAAGCCTCCTAAATCAAACTAATGCAGAATCTTTTTGCAGGATTCTTCGTTTCATTATTAATCCACACTGGATTAGTTTTATCCTTGTCTAATATTTTTAATATAGATTTATTGAATTTTCAAGCCGAATACGCAGCCCCTATACCCGCTTACCTGGTTTTTGAACAACCAGCATTAACTTCTAAGAAAGAATTTAAAAGAATTGTCATTAATGACGTTACTCCGGAATCAAAACTAAAAATAGATATCAAGGAGATGGTTCTAAAGCCAGACCAAGAGATTCTTATTCTGGAAAGCAAGGCTACCAAGCCTAGTATTGTTAAGAAAAACAAAATAAATTTAAGCGAAAAAAATAGAATTCTATTCTTTTCTTCCATTATCGAAGGGCAGATTAGAACGGTATGGAAAAAACCAATCGTTCCTGAAGGACTGAGTGTCGAGCTTGTACTTTCTATGGTACCAACAGGTGAAATACTGGATGTAAAAATTAAGAGGCCAAGTGGTAATGAGGCCTTTGATCGCTCGGCGCTTATTGCCGTTGCCAAGGTCAAGAAGTTTGAAAATTTATCAATGTCGGCAAAATTATTTGATGATAACTTTAGAAATTTCTCTTTAATCTTTAGACCATAATGAAGAAATGAAGCATTTAAATAAGATTATTTTTTTCCTTCTATTTTTTTCAAGTTCTTATTTTTATTCTCAACTCAGAATAGAAATAACAGGTGGAACGGATGAACCTATTAAAGTTGCAATGGTTCCCTTTGAATGGACGCTTGATCTTGCTCCTCCCTTTTACCTTCATGAAATTGTTAAAAAAGATTTAGAGTCTTTTGCCGAGTTCTCAGTATTAAATCCTGAAGATATGCTGAGTTATCCAACTTTAGAGGAAGAAGTTTCTTATAGGGATTGGAGACTGCTTAAAGTAGATTACTTAATAATAGGTTCAGTTCTCAAATCAGAAATAGAAGGAGAGGTTAATATTTCCTATTCCATATTGGACGTCTCTAGGCAAAAGAATGTTCATAAAGCTTTAATGATGGGCTCTCTTGGATCTCTAAATAGAATAGGCCATAATATTAGCGATAGAATCTATGAAAAAATTAATGGCATACCTGGAATTTTTTCAACTAAGATTGCTTATGTTGATAAGCCTGTAGCAAATAAAGAAAGTTATGATTTGAGAATAACTGATATTAACGGAGAAGGGGATCTATCTTTATTTTTATCTAGTCAGCCAATACTCTCTCCTGATTGGTCTCCTGATGGTAAGCAGATAGCTTATGTTTCATTTGAAGAAGGAACTTCTAGAATCTATATACAAGAGCTATCTACTGGCAATAGGCGTGCTCTTAAACATGAAAAAGGTATAAACAGCTCTCCCTCCTGGTCCCCTGATGGGAACTTCTTGACCGGAGTACTTTCAAAAGGAGGAAATCCAGATTTATACTTGTATGATCTAAAAAATAATAACTGGAAACAATTAACGGATCATTACGGTATTGACACAGAACCAGATTGGTCACCAAATGGTAAATCTCTAATATTTACTTCTAATAGAAGCGGATCGCCTCAAATATATGAAATAAATATTTCTTCGATGAGAGTCAAGAGAAAGACATTCGAAGGAACCTATAACGCTAGGGCCAGGTATCTTCCTGATGGAAAAAAAATAATTTACGTGCATCGGCGAAAAGGAGTGTTCCATATAGCTTTACATAACCTAAAAACGGGTAGGATTTCTATACTTACAGATACTTTTTTAGATGAATCTCCATCTGTTGCTCCAAATGGCAATGTAATTATTTATGCTACAAAAGATAAAACTACGGATACAGATGTTTTAGCAGGAGTGACCATTAATGGAAAAACTAAATTTATATTGCCCTCAGCTTCAGGAGGTGCAAGAGAGCCGGCTTGGTCACCAATATTAGATAAGTATTAAAATAAAGTATAATAATTAAAAAGGAGATTACCATGACATTACATAGAAGATTTTTTATATTGACTGCCATTATGTTCGGCCTAAGTGCCTGCACAAGTACGTCAATTGAAAGAACAAGTGATGCAACGGCTGTATCGGCTAGCACCACCAGTGTTTATTCAGAATCTAGCCTGACTTCATCCAGCACCGTCTATTTTAGTTATGACAACTACAATATAGATTCTATTGGTTCTGATAAGATTAAAAATTTAGCAGCTATCGTAAAAATGAATGGATTAAACGTGAGAGTAGAAGGGCATTGTGACGAGAGAGGCACTAGAGAATACAACTTAGCCTTGGGAGAAAGAAGAGCAAATGCTATAGCAGAACTTTTAATAATCAATGGAGTTTCTAAAGCCAATATAATGACCGTTAGTTATGGTGAAGAAAAGCCTTCTGCCAGAGGGTCTAATGAAAAATCTTGGTCAAAAAATAGAAGAGCTTTAATTAAAACTTTCTAATTAAGTTAAGCTTTTGAAACTCTTCAATAAATTACTTTTTTTATGTTTTTTGCAAACACAGTTCTTGTTCTCGGATGATTCTGAAAAAACAGAATTACTTTATAAAAACATTGCTGGCTTAGAAAAAGAGATTGTTGTTTTAAGGAACTTAGTTGAAGAAAACTCTTACCTCCTTGAGAGACTACAAGAGTTAAATCAACAACGTTATTTAGAGACAGATAAAAGAATTTATGAATTGTCTTTACTGAAGAATAATCAAGATTCAGATCCAGTAGATAATGAAAACACTCCGGAAGATGAAGAGATCTTAAACATTGATTTACTGTTATTTAAGGAAGCTTTAGAGCTGTTTGAAGTTGCTCTGTATGCAGAGGCCCTGAATAAATTTAGAGAAATTATTATAAGTTCACCAGAAGGAGAATACACCCCGGATGCCTATTTTTGGTCTGGAGAATTATTCCTAGCCCAAAAGATGTTAGAAGATGCCAGAGAAAGTTATTTAATTATTATTGATAAGTACTCTGATCATAAAAGGGCGCCTGATTCACTTTATAAATTAGGAGAAATTGCTATTAGTCTTGGGGATGGTTTAGCTGCTGTAGATTATTTTAAATCTGTTATTGATAGATACCCTAATAGTGCTGTAGCGCAGCTTGCAAAAAAATCTTTAGAAAATATTCAAGAAGAGTCGAATTTAATTGATTAAACCTATAAGATACGCTTTTTTTTTCGGGCCGTTAGCTCAGTCGGTAGAGCAGTTCGCTTTTAACGAATTGGTCCTGCGTTCGAGTCGCAGACGGCCCACCACTTCTTAATGAAATTTCTTTTAATTGGTATAGGCGGAGCTCTTGGAGCTCTAACCCGGTCATACTTATCAGAAGGAATAGAAAAAATAAACTTTCTACCAATGCCAATGGGCGTACTTTTGGTAAATTTTCTGGGATGTTTTTTTCTTGGATTAATGATTAATTCATTGGATCCTAAATATCAAGAAATTTATCAACCTCTTATTTTTATAGGTTTTTTAGGAGCCTTTACAACTTTCTCTGCATTTTCAAGAGAATCATTAGATTTACTCAATCAAGGTCAAGTTGCACTTGCTGTTTTTTATGTAGTTTTGACTGTATTGGTTTGTTTGTTAGGCACCTGGGTGGGTGTGTTACTAACTAATAGATAAAATGCTGCCTAAAGAAAGTTAAATGTATTTATTCCTAAAAATTCTAATTACTTCAATTATTGTTGTGTTGATTTCAGAAATTTCAAGACGCTCAACAGTTTTTGCAGGCATATTGGCGTCCATCCCTCTTACCTCTCTACTTGCTCTTAGTTGGATCTATATTGAAAGACAAGATGTAGAAGAGATAACTTTATTGTCCACAAATATAATGCTTATGATCCCCCCTTCTTTAGCATTCTTTGTTGTTCTTCCCTATTGCCTGAAGTTAAACATTGGATTTATACCGTCATTATTTATTGCTGTATTAATAACAGCTATGGTTTATTCGCTCTATATTTATTTATTGGGCTTATTTGAGATTAGGCTTAAGTAGTTTTAAGCTTTAAATAATAAAAAGGAGAAAAGATGAACTTATACATGATGCACGTAGGTTTTTATGACCATTCAATTGGTGAAGGTATTTATGAATCCCATATAAATTATTTCATTGCCGCTTCAGATCCAAAAGATGCTAAAACTAAAGTCTTAGCCTTAGAAGAATTTCAAGATAGGAATATGCATATAGATGGTATAAAAGAGATTTCTGAAGTTGATGGTTATGAGGTTAGGTTAGTTCAATCTTCAGAAGCTAAAGATGGTAAGGTTTTCTCTTATGACGAATCATCTGATTTATAATAGAATTTGAGCCATAAATTAATTAATGTCTAAAAGTATGACTGATACCCTTTTTCAAAAGATTATAGATAGAGAAATACCCGCTGAAATAATTTATGAAGATGAGCTTTCTATGGCTTTCAAGGACATAAACCCAGTTGCTCCAAATCATGTCTTAATAATTCCAAAAAAACATATACCTAAAATTTCAGATGCAGATTTAGAAGATAAAGATCTTTTAGGTCATTTAATGTATGTAGCAGGCGAGGTAGCGAGAGATTTAGGAGTTGAAGATGCTTTTAGGTTGGTTATTAATAACGGAGCGGACGCTCAACAAACAGTTTTTCATTTACATATACACTTGATTGCCGGAAGGCCTTTTACTTGGCCACCAGGTTAATTAAGAGAACTCTTTTAGATCTTCTTTAGCCCGATGAGCTCTTTCAATCCTATTATAAATAGATTCAGAGAGTTGAAAGTTGTTACCTGATAATTCTAAAGCCCACCTCAAGTGCTTAATAGAAAGGTCGTAACTGCCTGTTAAGAAGAAATATTCTGCTCTTGATTGATGCAATCCTATAATGTTCTTTGCTAACCCTTGTATTTCAGCTAACCAATACCATACTTGAGGGTCGGTGCTTCTAGTCAGTGATAATTTTCTTATGACTTCTTCAGCTTTATCAAATTTCTGATTATTTGTAAGGGTTTTTGAGTAAAACACTGTTAGAGGGTAGTTTGCGGGGTTAACTTCAAGTAAAGATTTAGATAATGCTTCTGCTTCAAGATTATTTCCTGCATTTAAATGGACTTCAACTAGAAGTGTCTGCAATAAAAGGTTTTCTTTGTCTAAAGCCAGGGCTTTTCTTGAGAAGGTTAAGGCATTTAGATCATCACCTCCTTTAGAGTAAGATAAAGCAAGGCCGTACAATGAAGAGATTCTTTGCCTTTTAGACTTAGATCGTCTGAGGTCTTGTTTAAATTGAGCAATTGCTTGTCTTGATTGTTTAGTAAAATGGACTTTAGATCTATTCTTTACAAGATCGTAATCCAAATTATTTCTATAATTTATACCGCTAACTTCATCTGCTCTAATTTTTGAGTCACTAATTCTTTTTTTAGTTAAGGGGTGGGATCTAAGAAATTCAAGATTATCTGAGCCTGATAGACGGCTAAGAGATTGAAGAATTTCAAACATATTTGCCATGCTTAGAGGATCGAAACCAGCCCTGACCATGGTTGTGAACCCAACTCGGTCAGCTTCTTGTTCGTTACCTCGGCTGTAAGCTAACGATTGTTGATTAATTATTTGTTGACCAGCAAGAATTGCTTCTGGGTTTGTGGCCGCTGCGACAGCAACGCTAGCTAAAATTAGTAGAGCATTAGCTAGGCTTCTGTCCTTTTGTCTTTGGAGTCTTCTAGCAAAATGTCTTTGACTTAAATGTGCTATTTCATGTGCCAATACAGATGCAAATTCTCCCTCAGTTTCTGCTTGATATATTAAACCGCCATTTATTCCAATAACGCCACCAGGAGCTGCAAAGGCATTTACTGATTTTTGATCTATTAAAGTGACCTCAAGTCTTCTATCTTTTAACTGACTGTACTCGGCAAGTCTGTAAATAAGGTGCTCTACATAGTCTTGAGTTATTGGATCATCATATCCAGGCACGCTTCTTCTTATTTGGGCCATATAAAGTCTACCTAATTTAAATTCTGAAGCTATGGATATGGCAGACGAAGAAGCGTTGCCCAGTTCAGGCAAGGTTTCTTCTTCTGAATTAATAAAAACAGAATAAGAAATTAGAAATATTAGAGCTGTCCATTTCATTGGTTGAAAAAAATTTATCATATTTATTGATCAAGGTATAATAATTATATTAGTTTTAGTAACTTAGGGTTTAATTAGACAATGTTTAATTTAGCCAGTTCCTACTCTTGATATTATGAAAGACCTTTTAGAAAAATTTATGGCGAGATTCTTCTCTAATGAAGAGTCTATATTTTTTGGTCTTTTATTATTGTTCTGTTCAGTTTTCATACTGCTTTTTGGAAATATTCTTTTACCAGTCTTTCTAAGCATCGTTATTGCTTTCTTGTTGAATGGATTATTAAGAAGTTTTGAATCATTAAAAATCTCACCTACAATCTCTTTATCTCTTACTCTAATTATTTTCTTTGGTTTCTATCTAAGTATTTTTATTACTTTACCCTCTCTTGGGTCTCAAATAAATTCTTTGCTACAGAATTTACCTACAATCATAGTGGCCTTTCAAGATACTTTGGGGGAGCTTGCTCTGACCTATGGTGATATATTTTCAGAAGAAGATATTAATTCTCTATTCTTAAATTTCAGTGATCAGGTAAATAACCTATTGAGTCAAGCTTTGGGCCAACTGGCCGGTACTATTTCTTTTATGTTTAGTGCCGTCCTTTATGCAATCCTTATCCCCATAATGGTTTTTTTCTTTCTCAAGGATAAAACCGTCCTGTTGCCAATGCTCACGGGATTCTTGCCTAAAAAGAGAGGGTTCATGAATTCTGTATTTTCTGAGATGAATGATCAATTGTATAACTACGTAACTGGTAAGGTAATAGAGATGTCTATTGTGGCATTATGCTCTTATATATTATTTGCTTTGTTTGGATTGCCTTATGCTGTTTTGATAGCCATCTTGGTCGGCTTGTCGGTGATAATACCTTTCTTCGGGGCCATCTTGGTAACCATCCCTGTTGCTTTTCTAGGCTTATATGAATGGGGATTAAACAGCCAGTTTTTATGGTTTATGAGCTCTTATCTCTTGATACAAGTCCTGGATGGAAATGTCTTAGTTCCTTTTTTATTTTCTACCAGGAACAACTTGCATCCGGCTGTGATAATTATAGCGATCTTATTCTTTGGTGGGATATGGGGATTTTGGGGTTTATTTTTTGCAATTCCATTAGCAACTTTTATAAAAGCTATTGCTAACTCATGGCCAGAACCAAAAAAAATTAATTCATCTATGAATGATTAGATCTCTTTAGCTGCTTCTAAAACTTCTTCAGCGTGCCCAGTAACTTTCACTTTTCTCCATTCCCTTACCAGCTTTCCTTTTTCGTCTATCAAAAAAGTGCTTCTGTCTATGCCCATGTACTTTCTCCCATACATGCTTTTTTCTTTTATCACATCATATTGATTGCAGATTTTCTCATCCGGATCACTAATTAGTTCAAAATTAAAACTTTGTTTCTCTTTAAAATTTTCATGTGATTTTATGGACTCACGTGATAATCCAAATATAACAGTATTCTCTTTATCAAATTTCTTTTTTAAATCCCTAAAGTCTTGGCCTTCAGTCGTACATCCCGGAGTGCTATCTTTTGGATAAAAATAGAGCACAACTTTTTTCCCTTTTAACTTTGAGAGGTGAGCAATCTTTCCTCCGGTGCATTCCCCTTTAAAAATTGGAGCTTTTGAATTTATTTTTGGTGCTGGCATATATCCTCCTATACAATCCGCTTATAATAAAGTCTTGATAGTACTTTTTAAACCACTGATTAACATTTATATAAATGTATAAACTGCAAGGATCAATTGTTGCCTTAGTAACACCCATGGAATCGGATGGAAGCATTGCTTGGCAAAGCCTCTTTAATCTAATAGATTGGCATGTAGAATCAGGAACTAAGGGTTTAGTTTTAGTTGGTACAACAGGTGAGTCTGCAACTATAGATGTCGCTGAGCACGTACAAATAATAGAACAATCTTCTAAGCATGCTAAAGAAAGAATTCCTATCATTGCTGGAACGGGAGCAAATTCTACTAAAGAAGCTATTTATTTAACTTCTGCAGCAAAGGAAGCTGGGGCTGATGCTGCACTCTTGGTTACGCCTTACTACAACAAGCCCACCCAATTAGGATTGATAGCGCACTACTTAGAAATTGCCAACGAAGTTGACATACCACAAATTCTTTACAATGTGCCAGCTAGAACTGGTTGTGATTTATTACCTGAGACTGTTTTTAAACTTTCTACTCACAATAATATCATTGGCTTAAAAGAAGCGACAGGTGATTTAAATAGATTAGAGGCCTTAAAAAAAGGCTTGAATGAACAAATTGCTGATGAATCATTTTTATTGTATTCAGGAGATGACCCAACTTCAACGGAATTTATATTGAATGGAGGTTCGGGGACTATATCTGTAACTGCGAATGTAGTTCCAAGTCTGATTTCAGAAATTTGTAACCTTGCTCTTATGGGCGATAAAGAAAAAGCTATAATATTAAATTCTAGATTAGAGAAATTAAATGCATTGTTATTTATTGAATCTAATCCAATACCTGTAAAATGGATATTAAATAGATTAGGAAGAGTGCCTGAAGGATTGCGCCTCCCACTAACAACTTTAGATGAAAAATATTACGATCAAATGGAACTTATTTTAAAAGAATTAAGTCTATTAAATTAAGGAACACTATGAATTCAATAAGAACATTAATATCACTAATTTTAGTATTTAATATTTACGGTTGTAGTTTGATGTTCGATGATGGAATTGATGATTATCTTAAAGAATCTGAGTCAAAATCTCTGGAGGTTCCAGTTAATTCAAATGTAAGACCTATTGTTGATTTTTACCCCTTACCTCAAGGGGCATCCAGTGATGTTGAAGATCTTTACGAAGTCCCCTTGCCACAACAAGTCTTTTCTTCAGGAACTACCAATGAAGTCAGGTTGCATAAATTAGGCGAGATTAGATGGATTTACGTGGAGACCCTCCCTAGTAGTGCCTGGCCAATTATGAAAGACTTTTGGAGCGGTAATAAATACGGCTTGTCAGAAGAGGACCCCAACACAGGCATAATCGAAAGTAAGCTTGTTGAGTTAAATGGGCTTCAGACTAAGTTAGTGATGAAAATAGAGCATGGGATAAGACAGGCCAGCTCTGAAATATTTATCTCACATGTTTCTTTAAATGATAGTGATGAATGGATACGAATAGCAGGAGAAGAAAATCTTGAAGAAAAAATCTTGTTATCCGCCCTAGATTTTTTATCAGAATCTTCTTCATCTGGCGGAACATCCTTAGTGGCCTTAAATCTTAATGTGGGACAAAAAGCAATACTTAAACAGAACGAAGATTTTTCTAGTTTTATTGAGTTAAATCTAGAATATGCAAGGGCGTGGGCTGCTGTAGACCGAGCTCTCAAAGAAGCCCTTATAACTGTTATCGACTTAGACAGAGAAGCGGGAGTTTTCTTTGTTGATTTCTCTAACGAAGAAGAAAAAGGTTTTATTAGGAACATGTTTACAAGGAGTAAATCTTCTGGAGGGAGTTTTAGAATATCAGTTGAGAAGGTTGGCAATGATAAATGTATTGTTACTGTCGGAGGAGACAGTGAGGATTCAAAGTTATTTGAACGCGACCTCTTATCTGAAATTAATCAATCACTGTCGTAATTAAATAAATAAAAATATGGATAAGGGAACTTTAATCACTACTGGGAAAGCAAAATCATTATATGAAACTGATGATTCTGATTATTTAATTCTTCATTATCGAGATGACACTTCTGCCTTCGACGGCAAGAAGGTTGAAAGTCTCGAAGGCAAGGGAAGTATTAACAATAGGTTTAATGCATTCATCATGGAATTTCTTGAAAAAGAAGGCATACCAACACATTTTGAAAAATTATTATCCAATACTGATAGTTTAGTAAAAAAATTAGAAATGGTACCTGTTGAGTGTGTAGTTAGAAATGTAACTGCAGGAAGTATATGCAAGAGATTGGGTTTAGAAGAAGGCAAGGATTTAGATCCTTCTACATTCGAGTTTTTTTATAAAGATGATGAATTGGGAGACCCTATGATTAATGATTACCATATAAGGTCTTTTGGTTGGGCAACTCAGGATCAAATTGATAAAATGCAAGAGTTAACTTTTGCAGTTAATAGATTATTACAGAAACTCTTTTCTGATTCTGGGATGATATTAGTGGATTACAAATTAGAATTTGGATCTTTTAAAGGAGATCTATTGTTGGGTGATGAATTTACCCCAGATGGATGCAGGGTATGGGATTCTGAGACTAGAGAAAAGCTGGATAAAGATCGTTTTAGACAAAATCTAGGTGATGTAGTTGAATCCTATGAGATTATAGCTAAGAAATTAGGAGTTATTTAGTTCTTCTTCTATTTTAAGTTGTCGTTTATGTCTTTTAGAGCTGATTTACCAGGACACAATTGTTCTTGAGTTAAAGTATTCAAGGGTTGATCAGTAATATTCAATATCTCTTTTAAGTCTTTAGCACTTGGATCTGCATAAAGAAGTCCGGTAAGTACTTTTCCGTCCCTCTGTGATTCTTGAATTTTTTTTATGGCTATTATTTTATCAGTGGGATCGTAATCTAGAGCAAGCTTAGTTAGAGATAAAGTTGAACCGTCATGTAAGGAAACCTCAGAACTTTCTCCTGGTTCGTAACTCGTTGTTATTTCTTTACCTAAAGGGACAAAATCTGGTTTTGACAAAGCTTCGTTGTGCTCTCTTATGTAATCATAGCTTTTTGTTGAAGTATTGTGATTATTAAAAGTTACACAAGGAGAGATAATATCCAATAGAGAGAACCCCTTATGACACATAGCAGCTTTAATTAATGGAACTAACTGATCTCTATCCCCTGAGAAACTCCTGGCAACAAAACTAGCTCCAAGCTGTATTGCCATACTAGGTAAGTCGATGGCAGGAAATAAGTTTTCGTCTCCATATTTACTCTTTGATTCTAGATCATTGGTAGCTGAGAATTGACCTTTAGTAAGGCCATAGGTTCCGTTATTTTCAACAAAGTAAGTCATATTTAATTGTCTTCTGGCGCAATGAATGAATTGACCTATTCCTATTGAGGCAGTGTCTCCATCACCTGAAACTCCTAAATATAGTAATTCATGATTAGCCATAGCTGCTCCAGTAGCAATTGAAGGCATCCTTCCGTGCACAGAATTAAAACCATGAGATTGGTTTAAAAAATAAGCAGGGGCTTTAGAAGAACAGCCTATACCTGATAATTTAGCAACACGATAAGCTTCAATATTTAGTTGAAAACAGGCTTCAACAATTGCTGCACTGATCGAATCATGTCCACAACCTGCACATAAGGTAGAAACTGAACCTTCATAATCTCTTCGAGTTAAACCTAGTTTATTACTTTCTAGTCTAGGATGATGGTTGATCGGCTTGGTAATATATGTCATCTTTTTCTCTCTTAGGCTGTTTTTGCTGGAACACCAGAAAGGTGAGCGTTTATCTTATTTTTTATGTATGAGGCAGTGATAGGTTGGCCATCAAAACATAAGATAGACACCAATTTATCTGGAATAATTCCTCCTTCAGCCATCATTAAGGTTCTCATTTGACCATCTCTGTTCTGCTCTACTATAAATAGCAAATCATGATCTTCTATAAATTCCCATACTTCTAAATTAAAGGGAAAAGCACGCAGTCTCATTGCATCTACATTCAGATTCTCTTCATCGAGTTGATCAAGAGTTTCTTGCATAGAACAATCAGTACTTCCAAAATATATTATTCCTATTGAACTGGTACTTTTCTCTTGATTGAAAACTGGCTTAGGCACGAGTTCAGAAGCTGTTTGATATTTTTTTAGCAACCTTGATAAAACTTCAGCATTTTTATCTCCATCTTCCGTATACCTTGCATATTCGTCATGAGATGTTCCTCTTGTGAAATATGCACCTTTATTTGGATGTGTTCCTGGGTAAGTCCTATAAGGTATACCATCTCCATCAACATCAAGATATCGGCCAAATTTCTCCATACCATCAAGGTCTTCCTTGGATAATACCTTTCCTTTGTCATATTCTTTGGTATCGTCCCAATCAAATTCTTTAGTTGACCAGTCATTCATTCCTAGGTCTAAATCCATCAAGACGATTACAGGAGTTTGTAGTCTGTCAGCTAAATCAAAGGCTTCTATAGAGAAATCAAAGCACTCATTAGGATCTGAAGGAATTAATAGAACATGCTTTGTATCTCCATGAGAAGCATAAGCACATGCAAGAAGATCTGATTGTTGTGTTCTTGTGGGCATTCCTGTTGATGGACCCCCTCGTTGTACATCAAAAATAACTGAAGGCACTTCTGCAAAATAAGCTAATCCAATAAATTCACTCATTAGTGATATGCCTGGACCACTAGTGGCTGTAAATCCTCTTGCTCCATTCCAATTTGCTCCAATGGTCATTCCTATTGCAGCCAGTTCATCTTCCGCCTGAATAAAAGCAAATTTATTTTTATCAGTTCCTATTTCGATACGTAGTTTTTCACTATAATCACTATAAGATTCAGCAAGCGATGTTGAGGGGGTTATTGGATACCAAGCACAGAAAGTAGCTCCGCCATAAACACAACCTAGGCCCGCTGCATCGTTGCCACTTGTTAATATTAACCCTTCAGTTTTATTTGATTTATTAACTTGAATATCACAGAAATCTTTAAAGTTTTCTTCCGCATAAGAATAACCAATTTCTAAAGCTTTAACATTTGGTTCTATTAATTTCTCTTTACCTCTGAATTGCTCATTAATAAGAGAAATGTAAATATCCTTGTCCATTTTAAGAAGTGAAGCAAGAAATCCAACGTATCCAAGATTTTTGAAGAGTAATCTTTGTTTGGGATTAGAAAATTCATTGACGCAAAGTTCTGTTAGAGGAATTCCAAGAACATTGATGTCTTCTCGTCCAAAATCTCTTTTCCAAGATGAATCATAAATTAAATATCCACCTGATTTTAATTCTTTAATATCATCGCCGTAAGACTGAGGGTTCATGGCAACAGAAATATCTATACCTTCTCTTCTTCCAAGATAACCTTTTTCATTGACTCTTACCTCAAACCAGGTGGGCAATCCTTGGATGTTAGAAGGAAAGATATTTTTAGGACTAACTGGTATGCCAGAACGAAAAACTCCCTTAGCAAACATTTGATTAGCACTAGCAGAGCCAGACCCATTAACATTAGCAAATTTAATTACAAAGTCATTTATTGAGCTTATTTTCTTCATGAGTAAGCTTTAGCCTCTTCATATAAGAAATTTTGCATATCCCAGGCTCCTGTTGGACATCTTTCTGCGCATAAACCGCAGTGAAGACAGACATCTTCATCTTTAACCATAACTCTTGCTGTCTGAAGGAGGTTGTCTGAAACTAGAATATCTTGGTTTAAGTTTAAGGCAGGTATTCTTAGATTATTTCTTACTTCTTCTTCTGTTCCGTTAGATATAAAGCTAATACAGTCAGTAGGGCATATATCTACACAAGCATCACATTCAATACATAACTGTTCCGAGAATACAGTTTGCACATCGCAATTAAGACATCTGTTAGCTTCATCTAAAGCCATTTGTTCGTCAAAGCCTAATTCAACTTCCATCTTTAAATCTTTTAGGGCCACGGTCTTTTCTGCATGAGGTACCAGCAACCTACTTGCTTGTGATATATCATTATCATATGACCATTCATGCACCCCCATTTTTTGACTAACTAGAGTAGTCCCGGGTTCTGGTCTTTCATAAAGATCCTTTTCATTACAGAATTTATCTATTGATATAGCGGCTTGATGTCCGTGTGCAGCAGCCCAGATAATATTCTCAGGTCCCCAAGCAGCATCTCCCCCGAAGAATATTTTTTGGTTTGTTGATTGAAAGGTAATTTTATCAACAATTGGCATATCCCATTCACCAAATTCTATTCCAATATCTCTTTCAATCCACTCAAATGCATTATCTTGTCCAATAGCAACAAGAACATCATCGCATTCAAAAATTATGGGATCTTCTCCTGTTGGGACTAAAGATCGTTTTCCGCTGTCATCAAATTTAGCTTCAACTTTCTCAAATTCCATACCAACTAATTTGTTGTTCTGGATAATAAACTTCTTTGGTACATGGTTATCATAGATCGGTATGTCTTCATTCATTGCATCTTCAATTTCCCATTCAGACGCCTTCATTTGATCAAAAGGACTTCTAACAGTTACTTTGACATCATCAGCTCCAAGTCTTATAGAGGTTCTGCAACAGTCCATGGCTGTATTTCCTCCTCCAAGCACAATAACTTTTTTACCTATAGATTTTGTATGTTCAAAAGCAATGCTAGTAAGCCAATCAATACCAATATGTATACTTTTTCCAGCTTCCTCTCTTCCTTCTATATTAATATCTCTTCCTTTAGGCGCTCCGGTTCCAACAAATATTGCATCAAAGTCTTCTTTAAGAAACTCTTTCATGCTTGTTATCTCTGTATTAAAACGAGTTTCTATCCCAAGGTTAATTATTTGATCTACCTCTTCATTAAGAACCTTTTCAGGCAATCTGAAAGAAGGGATATTTGTTCGCATAAGACCGCCAGCTCTTTTATCTCTTTCAAATAAAACGCACTGATAGCCCATAATAACGAGGTCTCTAGCAACAGTCAGCGAGGCCGGACCTCCTCCTATTAATGCAATTCTTTTACCATTAGATTCAGGGGCTGTAGGTAACAAACTAGAGATTTCATCTTTATAATCATAAGTAACTCTTTTGAGTCTACAAATAGCAACTGGCTTATCATGTGTTCTTGTTCTTCTGCAGGCAGGTTCGCAAGGCCTATCACAAGTTCTTCCTAAAATGCCTGGAAAAACATTTGATTCCCAATTCATCATATAAGCTTCGTTATAATTTCCTTGTGCAATCTGCCTTATATACTCAGGGACAGGAGTGTGAGCAGGGCAGGCATGCTGACAATCAACTACTTTATGATAATATTGAGGGTCCTTTACATCCGTTGGAGGCAAGAATTTTTCTACAGGAGTTTTAGGTTTATCTTCTATAAGCTCAGGTCCTAACTGATGTTTAGCAATTTCAATTTTATTTTTTAGATTACCTACAACTTCCCATCTAAGTTCTTTAGCCTTTTCTAGATCATGAGTTTTAAGGGATTCTCTTAAATCATAACCAAGCTGGTCTCTTAAAGTTCTAGGTACAGCCAGCTTAACCCACCAAGTGTTGTACCTTTTAAAAAGATATCTAGTATCCATACTATTTTCTTAATTTAGTTTATTTAAAGTTAGAATATTCAACGTATGGTACACAATATACCTATATTTGAAAACACTTTGTATAATTAATTACAATTAAGTATTAATTACATCAGATAATACAGGTACATGTACCTTTTATAATAGTTTATATGTACCTATTCTTGACAATTCTAGTCAGGAATATAGAATGTATCAAATGCATCTAACTACAAAAGGTAAATACGCTGTTACAGCGGCATTAGATCTTGCCCTGCATGAAAGCAATGACTTTACTTCTATTTCAGATCTAGCATTAAGGCAGTCAATTCCTGGACCATATCTAGAACAATTATTTAGGAATTTAAGAAAAGCAGGTATTCTTATTTCTCATCGAGGCCCTGGTGGGGGATATAAACTATCCAGACCAAGTAATGAGATTAAGATAGGACAAATAATTTCAGCTGTAGAAGACAGGATGGATGCAACTCAGTGTTCGGGAGAAGGGAATTGCAGTGCCGGATCTAAATGTTTAGCACATAATTTATGGACAGATTTAAATCACCAAGTTCAATCCTTTTTAATGGACAAATCTTTAGAAGATGTCTTAAGTGATTCTAGTAATAATAAGAGTTCGACTTTAAACAATAATAAAAAGCTACTAATAGCTGCAGGATAAATAAATGAAATTACCAATTTATTTCGATTATGCCTCAACAACTCCAGCTGATCCTAGGGTTGTAAAAAAAATGCAAGAATGTCTTTCTTTGGATGGTAATTTTGGTAACCCAGCATCAAGATCTCATTCTTTTGGATGGAAAGCAGAAGAAGCAACAGAACAAGCCCGATCTGATGTTGCTAGTCTAGTCAATTGTGACCCTCGAGAAATAGTGTGGACCTCAGGTGCGACTGAATCAGATAATTTAGCTATCAAGGGCTCTGCAAGATTTAATAAAGCTAAAGGAAACCACATCATTACCTCAAAAGTTGAACATAAAGCTGTACTCGATAGCTGTAGACAATTGGAAAGAGAAGGTTTTGAAATAAGTTATTTGGACCCTAATTCTAATGGAATAATTACTCCTGAGATGGTTATTAACTCAATTACAGACCAAACAATTTTAGTTTCTTTGATGCATATTAATAATGAAATTGGAGTTATTAATGATATTGAATCTATAGGAAAAATAACAAGAGAAAGAGGTGTTATTTTTCATGTAGATGCGGCCCAGAGCACAGGAAAACTACCTATAGATTTATCTAAACTTGAAGTAGATCTAATGTCTTTTTCTGCCCATAAAACCTATGGTCCTAAAGGAATAGGAGCTATGTACGCAAGAAGAAAACCACGAGTTAGACTAGAAGCCCAAATACATGGTGGCGGCCACGAAAGAGGTATGAGATCTGGTACTTTAGCGACCCATCAAATTGTTGGAATGGGTGAGGCTTTCAGAATAGCAAAAGAAGATATGATTCAAGATAACATACGCATAAAATCCCTGAGAGATAAATTCTGGGATGGGCTTAAAGATATGGAAGAAGTTTATTTAAACGGAGACCCAGAACATAGAGCAGCAGGGTTTCTTAATGTAAGTTTTAACTACGTCGAGGGAGAATCGCTTATAATGGCTTTGAAAGATATAGCAGTTTCTTCAGGCTCAGCCTGCACCTCTGCTAGTTTAGAACCTTCATATGTACTTAGAGCTATTGGATTGAAGGATGAGTTAGCTCATAGTTCAATTAGATTCGCCATAGGAAGGTTTACAACTGATGAAGAAATTGAATATACAATTGGCCTGGTAAGAAATGCGGTAGGGAAATTACGAGCGTTATCTCCTCTCTGGGACATGTATAAGGATGGAGTCGATTTAGATACGATTGAATGGTCAACTAGTTAATGAACTGAGGTAATAAAAATGGCATATAGCAAGAAAGTGATAGATAAGTTTGAAAAAACTCTGGCAGAGCCAGAAAAGCATAGTGTTGGCAGGTGGGACCCTTCTGAATCTGATGTTGGAACAGGTATGGTAGGAGCACCGGCTTGTGGTGATGTAATGAGACTACAAATCAAGTGTGAACAAAGAAATAATTCTCACGTTATTAGTGATGTAAAATTTAAAACTTATGGATGTGGTTCAGCAATAGCTTCTTCTAGTGAGTTAGTTGATATGTTAAAAGGAAAGACTCTTGAGGAAGCAAAAGAAATCAAGAATCAGGATATCGTTGATGCTCTTGAACTGCCGGCTATAAAGATTCATTGTTCTGTTTTAGCCGAAGATAGTATTCATCAGGCTATAAAGGATTACGAATCAAAAATATAAGCTATAGCAATGACAAGCCTTTCTCAGCCTAGTTCTTTCGATCCGAATAGTTTCGAATTAAGTCCTAGTGCTATAAAACACTTTAAACAAAATTTAAATAATGAAAATTCCAGTTTAGGAATTAGATTTTCAGTATCAGAATCTTCAGGTTGCTCCGGATATACCTACTCTTTAGACTATGTAGATTCTAAGAACCCAGATGATCTACTTTTTGAATTTGATGATATATCTGTGTTTATTGATTCTGACTCTTTTTTGTACCTTAAAGGAACGAAAGTTGATTTTGAAAGAGACGGAGTCAATGAGGGAATTAAATTCCACAACCCAAACGTGAAAGCAATTTGTGGCTGTGGCGAAAGCTTTGAAGTAGAAATTTAATCTAGATAAAGATTATTCAAGGAATGACAAAGATAAAGGTAGGCTCTCATCCGGAGATTTGCCCAGAAGGCATTGAATTAGAGGTCGCTCCTGGTGAAAGTCTTTGTGAAACACTCTTAGATAACGGCATTTCTATTGAACACGCCTGTGAATTATCTTGCGCTTGCACTACATGCCATGTGGTTGTTAGGAAGGGCTTTTCAGGGTTAGACGAAGCATCTGAAGCTGAAGAAGACATGCTAGATAAGGCATGGGGTCTTGAATCTCAATCAAGGTTAAGTTGTCAAATAACAGTTGGTGAAGAGGATCTAGAAATAGAGTTACCTAGATACACCATTAATATGGTTTCAGAGAGTCACTAGAACATGCTTTGGACAGACGTAAACGATATAGCTATCGAACTTTATGAGAAATTTCCTGAAGTTGATCCTCAATATGTTTTGTTTACAGACTTGAGAGATTGGGTGTTAGATTTGGAAGACTTTGAAGATGCAGCTGACAGGTCAAATGAGAAGATATTAGAAGCCATACAGATGTTATGGATGGAAGAGATGAATTAACCTTTTTTTGTATGAATAAGTATAATGCGCGCCTTTAAAACTAAAGGAATAATATGTCATTAGAAACAACTCTATCAATTATCAAACCGGATGCTTATGCCAAAGGGCATGTAGAAGAGATTTGCTCAAGATTGGAAGCCCAAGGTCTGAATATTACTCAAAAAAAAGAGCTTCACCTTTCACAGGAAGAAGCTGAAGGTTTCTATATTGAACACAAGGAAAGGCCTTTCTTCTCTGCTTTGGTTGAATTTATGACCTCGGGCCCTATACAAGTCCAGGTCTTAGAAGGTGAAAATGCTATTTTAAGTTATCGAGAGATAATGGGCAGTACCAATCCTCAAGAAGCAGCCCCCGGTACCATAAGAGCTGACTTCGCAGAATCAATAGATGCAAATGCTGTGCATGGTTCTGATTCGCCAGAATCAGCTACAAGAGAGATCGCTTATTTCTTTTCTGACTAGTTTTTAATTAAATGGATGAACCTCAAGAAGAAAAATTTTCAGGCCAACTCTTAAGTGAGGCAAGAAAAAAAAGAAGGTTACGCTATAAAAGGCTTTCTACAGAATTAAATATTCCAGAAAAATACCTTCAAGCCTTAGAAGAAGAGAACTATGGAGTCATGCCTGGAGGAGACCCTTATATAAAAGGGTATCTGAGAGCATATGCAAAAAAATTAGGAATTGATCCTGACTTCATAATTGAGCGATATTCAGAAAATCTTAAAAACAAACAAATAACTCCAAGTGTCCAATCTGCAAAAGATGAATACATGTTTATTAAATCCAAGAAATACATACTAGCAGTTGGTATTTTCTTTTTGTTTTCATTATTTATTTACCTTTCTCCTTCATGCTCGGAAGGTGTTTTAGTTGAGACTTCGGTTGAAGATTACGGTAAAAAGAAACCTGTTGAAACATCAATTATAGAATCTGGAATTAAGGTAGAAGAAATTAATACATCGGAAGTTGAAGGAGACATTATTCCCTCAATTGATCTAATGAATAAAAAAATAGAAGTCCAAACAACAAGTGAAGCTTTTGTAACGGAAGACTTGTTAGAATTTTATTTTTTAAAAGAATGTTGGGTATCGGTAGAGAATGAATTTGAGAAATTGGTTTACAAATTAGCTGGCGAGGAAACTTCTCTACAAATTAGGTCAAAAGGACCATTTAAAGTTATTGTGGGTAATGCTAAAAACGCTAATTTAATATTTAATGGAATAGTTATAGATTTATTAGAGTCTTCTAATAGGGAAAATAACGTAAGTTGTGTAGTATTGCCTTCAGGAAAATGCAGTGAGTTTCCAAGATCAAAATAATAGAAGAAAGTCTCGCCAAATAAAAGTTGGCGATGTGCTTGTGGGTGGAGATGCGGATATTTCTATCCAAAGCATGACAAACACCAAAACCACAGACGTAGAAGGTACCCTGGCGCAAATAAGGCAGCTAGAAGATGCTGGCGCAGATATTGTTAGAGTTTCAGTGCCTGATATAGATTCTGCAAATGCCTTTGCTAAAATAAAGAAAAGCTCTAATGTCCCTTTGGTGGCAGATATTCACTTTGACTATATGATGGCATTGGAGGCTATAAAAGGTAAAGCAGATTGCATAAGAATAAATCCGGGCAATATTGGGAAAGAAGATAAGGTCAAGCAAGTGGTTTCGGCTGCTAAAGATAATGGTGTCCCTATTCGAGTGGGTATAAATGCAGGGTCGCTAGAGAGAAAACTACAAATAAAGTATGGCGAGCCTAATGCTGATGCATTAGTCGAATCAGCATTAGGTCATATAAATATTCTTCAACAGCTAAATTTTAATGATTTTAAGCTGAGTATTAAGGCTTCAGATGTATTTTTAACAATTGAGAGTTATAGGAAGATCGCAAAATTAATTGATCAGCCTTTGCATCTAGGAGTAACAGAAGCTGGAGGTTTTAGATCAGGAACCGTCAAGTCAGCCGTCGGAATGGGAGCTTTGCTGCTTGAGGGCATTGGAGATACTTTGCGCGTTTCTTTAGCATCCGACCCTGTAGATGAAATAAAAGTAGGTTGGGATATTTTAAAAAGCCTTAAAATAAGATCTAGAGGCATAAATTTTATTGCATGCCCTAGTTGCTCAAGAATGAATTTTGATGTTATTGGAACAATGAATAAATTGGAAAGTAGACTAGAGGATATAAAAGAAGATTTAGATGTTGCCGTTATCGGCTGTTATGTGAATGGTCCTGGTGAATCTAAACATACAACTATTGGCGTAACTGGAGGTTCTCCCAAAAACTTAATTTATATAGACGGGAAACCTGATCATAAAGTAGAAAGTGAAGACCTTGCAGAACATCTTGAGAAGTTAATAAGAGATAAGGTAAAAAAAATTAAATCTGACCTAGATTCGGTTATTGTTAGGTCAAATTAAGATGGCAAAGATAAAATCAGTAAGAGGTATGAATGATATACCGCCAGAGCAAACGCTATATTGGCGTTATGCTGAAGAAATAATTAGTAGCACTTTTTCTTCTTATGGTTATCAAGAGATTAGATTCCCAATCGTAGAGAGTACAGAGTTATTCCATAGATCAAATCAAGCCTCCGATATGGTTTCTAAAGAAATGTATACTTTTGAAGACAAAGGCGGTGATAGTTTATCTCTAAGGCCGGAAGGAACAGCAAGTTGTGTTAGGGCATGTATAGAAAATAACCTTCTTAGAGTTGATACTCCACGACTTTGGTATAACGGCCCAATGTTTAGGTATGAAAGACCACAAAAAGGAAGATCAAGACAGTTTCATCAATCCAGTGTGGAAGTTTTCGGAGTTGAAGGGTCCGAGATAGATGCAGAAATTATAAGGTTGTCCTCGAGACTGTGGAAGAGACTTGGTATAGAAGACAAAGTGTATCTTGAGATAAACAGCATAGGCAATGAAGATACCAGATTAAGGTACACCGAGGATTTGCTGAAGTTCTTCGAGCCTCTTAAAGGTCAATTGGACGACGATATCTTAAAAAAATTAAATGATAATCCTCTAAGGGTTCTAGATTCTAAATCAGAAAAAATTCAATCTTTATTAGAAGGTGCTCCTAAAATCAGTGATTATCTAGATGAAGACTCTGAAACTCATTTTAAGAAGCTAATCAAGATATTAGATTTATTAGGAATCTCCTACGATGTAAACACCAAGCTTGTTAGGGGTTTGGATTATTATAATAAAACCGTTTTTGAATGGAAAACAAACAGCCTGGGTTCTCAAGACACAGTATGCGCAGGCGGAAGATACGATAATTTAATTGAAGAATTAGGAGCAAAACCTTGCCCCGCTATAGGTTTCTCCATTGGCATGGAAAGACTCATACTCTTAATTAAAGAAACTATTGACAATAAGTATCTACAAAATCAAAGCATAGATTGCTTTTTTGTTTGTTTTGGAGAAAAAAGTATTTTACAAGCAATGATGTATGCAGAACAAATAAGAGATAGAATCCCCTCACTGAACTTAAAAGTGAACTTAGGGTCAGAGAGTGCAGGGTCCCAATTTAAAAAAGCCGATAAATCTGGTGCAAGATTTGCTCTAATTTTAGGAGATTCCGAATTAGATGACAGGGTTGTTTCTTGCAAGGATCTAAGAGAAAAATCAGAACAAGAGACCATGGACTTAGAGAGTCTAATTAATAAAATAGAGAATACATTTATAAAGGAAAGATAATGGCTAACTTTTTTTCATCTTCATCAGACGAACAAATAGATCTCCTATCTGTTTGGTGGGATAAATATAAATATATATTGGCATTGCTGTTGGCTGCGTCAGTTATTTTTATTATTTATAGAGACTACTCAATCTCTTCTTCTAACGCCCAGCAATTAGAATCTGCAAAGCTTTACGACAATTTCCTAACTTCGAGTATGGAAGATAAGAGGACCAGAGCTGAAGAAATCATAAACCTTTACCCTGATACATTGTATGCAGATTTTGCAGCACTACACTTGGCGAAAATATCCGCAGATAATAACAACCTTGAACAAGCTGAAGAGAATCTCAATTGGGTCATTGCAAGATCTTCTTCTTGGGGAGCTGAATTTAACCCCTTACAAAGTATTGCCAAACTGAGATTAGCAAGAATTTATTTGGAACAAGGTAAAGCAGATAATGTTATGGACCTTTTAGGGGAAGAGCAGACTTTGACGGCAAGTTTATATGAAGTAAAAGGCGATGCTGAAAAGTCCTTGAATCAAATAAGCGAAGCTAAGTTAAGCTACCTTCAAGCATTAGAATTAAGCAATAGCCAACCCATTAGATCTTTGATAAGTATGAAAATATCTGACCTTCAGGAGGGTGGATAAATGAAAAGACTTATAAGGCTTTTATTAATTTTTACCTTGTATCTTTCATTGGGTGCTTGCTCCACTCTTAGTGGATTAAAATTCTGGGGTGATGAAGACGAAGAAGAAGAGGGACCTGCTGAATTAATTAGAATCACAGAGAGCGTGAACTTAGATTCTGAATGGAATAAAAAATTTGGAAGTGACAATAATTTTGGACGATTAGTCCCTGCATTTTCTAATGACACAATTATTCACATATCATCGAATGGTTATTTAGCAGCCATAGACTCTGATTCAGGATCAGATTTATGGACAAGAGAAACAGAAGATTTAGTCTCTGGAGCAATAACGGTTGGTTTTAAAAAAATATTCTATGGAACTTTAAATGGAGATCTTGTCACTTTAGATTTTAAAGATGGAACAGAAATTTGGAGGTCACAAACTTCAAGTGAAATACTCGCACCCCCGGTTACCAATGGAAGCACGGTTGCGGCCCAAACTTCAGACGGAAAAATTACTGGCTTTAACGTTAAAGATGGAGAGCAAAAATGGGTGCATCAGAATACCATTCCTAAATTAACCTTAAGAGGGACTGCCACCCCAATTCTATCTAATGGGTTCATATTTACAGGGTTTGCTAATGGGAAGGTTTCTATGATTTACCCAGATTCGGGTGCTATTCGTCTTGAAATACCCGTTACAATAAATGAAGGTAAATCCGAGCTTGAGAGAGTTATAGATGTAGACGGTAAGTCCATTGTCTCTGATAACATATTAGTTTCAGCCTCCTATCAGGGCAATATAACTGCAATAGACTTACAACAAGGGCAGGTGGCTTGGCAAGAAAAAATTTCTTCTATTCATGACCTCGTGACAGTAAGATCAAGAATTATAGCTATAGATGAAAAGGATTCTATAAAAGGATTTGGGTTAACATCGGGAGCAATACTTTGGCAACAAGATGGATTAAGACTTAGAGGTATTTCTTCTCCTGCTGCTTTAGGTAACAATTTCGCGGTAGGTGATTTTGAAGGTTATATCCACATTCTTGACGCTAAAAATGGATCTTTTGTTGGAAGGAAGAAGGTGTCCAATAGGCCTATACTGGAAGTAGTCTCCGAAGGCTCTTATCTGGTTGTTGTAGATGATTCTGGTAGGCTATTTTATCTTTCAGTTAGTTAGTTTTTAAGTCAAAATTTTTGGTATGTCATGTCGTCTGTTGTTGCCATAGTTGGAAGACCAAACGTTGGTAAATCAACTTTATTTAATATCCTAACAGGTTCTAAATCTGCTTTAGTCGCTGATTTTGCTGGCTTAACTAGAGACAGGCAATATGGTCACTTAAAGAATTCTTCTACAGTGCTTATAGATACAGGTGGAATTAGTTCAGAGAGTAATGACATATCTGTGGCGGTTAAAAACCAAGCAGAGAATGCAATTCAAGAGGCTGACATATTATTTTTTATAGTTGATGGCATAGATGGATTAATGCCATTAGATGAAGAGATTGCATCTTCATTAAGGAAAACAAATAAAAAAATATATTTATTAATAAATAAAGTCGACGGATTAAAACAAGAAGCTAACGCAGTTGAATTTGAGAAACTAGGTTTCAAAAATACAATAGGTTTCTCTGCTGCGCATAACCAAGGATTAGGAGATATAAGGCAGACCTTAGAAGACCTTGAAGATAATGAATTCAATGATATTCAATCTTTGGAAGGCGGTATAAAGATATCAATAATAGGCAGACCAAATGCCGGTAAATCTACGCTCATAAATAAATTAATAGGAGAAGAAAGGGTCTTGGTTTCACCGGAATCTGGCACTACTAGAGATTCTATTGAAGTCCCTCTTAATTGGAACGGTAAAAATATTATTCTGGTGGATACAGCTGGCATGAGAAGGAAAAGATCAATAAAGGAGGAGACGGAGAGGTCTTCAGTTTCTCAGTCATTGGAGTCAATAAGAAGATCTAGTGTAGTCATTCTTGTATTGGATTCTTCTGAGACAATCGTAGATCAGGATATTCACCTCTTAGGCTTGGCTCTTGCCTTAGGAAGGCCGGCGATCATAGCTGCAAATAAATTGGATCTACTTTCAAAAAAACAAAAGGATGATTTAAAAGAAAATATTCATAGAAAATTGAGGTTTGCTAGCTTTTTAGAAACGCAATTTATATCAGCAAAAGAGGGTAAAGGAATTAATGTCTTAATTAAGTTAGCTGAAAAGGCTTATCTTTCAAGTGTTAGAGAATTACAGACTCCTATTTTAAATAAGATTCTTAAAGTTGCCTTACAAAGACAACCTCCTCCAATGTCAGGGAGGTTTAGGCCTAAATTAAGATATGCTCATGCCGGTGGAAAGAACCCGCCAACTATAATCCTTCATGGAAATAACCTTAAGCTTATAGGAGACTCTTACAAAAAGTTCTTAGAAAATTTTTATCGCACCCATTTAAAACTTGGATCAACACCACTCTTAATTAAGTTTAGTGAAAAGGAAAACCCTTTTAAGGACAAGCCTAATATTCTGACTGATAGACAAAAGAAAAAGAGAGCTCGTCTTGTTCAAAGAAGGAAAAAATAATGAAAGAGTGGAGGGGTATCAAGAGTTTTCTGTTAGTCTCCTTCCTCTTCTCAATTACAAATATAATCCAAGGTAAAGAATTGACTGAACTTAAACCACCGTCACCACAAAAGGTTCCATTTTTAATGGAGGCTCATGGAATTGAAAGAATTGATAACTATTACTGGATGCGTGATGACTCAAGAAAAAGTAAAAAAATCTTAAATCACCTTAAATCTGAAAATAAGTATCTAGAGGATTGGTTTGCTTCAGGAGAAGATTCAAGAAAGAAGCTTTTTAAAGAAATAACAGATAGGATTCCTAAAAAAGAAGAGTCTGTACCTATTAGAATGGGTTCTTATGAATATTTCAGGCGATATAAGCCTAATAAAGAGCATGCCATAATTATAAGGCGTGCTAATAAGAACGCATCAGAGCAGATATTGTTAGACGTAAATAAATTAGCAGTAAATTCAGATTTCTATCAATTAGCAAACTGGAGCATTTCTCCGACCGAACAGATTTTAGCTTATGCTGAAGACACGACAGGTAGGCGTGAATATTTAATTAAATTTAAGAACTTATTAACCAAAAAAGTTTCTGAAATTAAAATTAGCGGCACTTCAGGAGACATGGCTTGGTCTTCTGATAGTAAACATTTCTTTTATGTAAAAAGAGATCCAGAGACTCTTCTTCCTTTCCAAGTTTATCGTCATTTAATTGGATCAAAGCAATCTGAAGATGTCCTGATTTACGAAGAAAAAGATCCAACATTTCATGTGTCGGTAGGAAACTCAAGATCCATGGAATTTATTGAAATAGATATATCCAGTACCACAAGTTCGGAGACCCTCTTGCTGAAGAGTTCTAAACCTTTAGAGAGCCCTATAGTATTCTTTCCCAGGACCTTAAATCATTTATATTCTGTAGAGCATGATCCTGAGCAAGATCGCTTCTTAATTCACACGAATTGGAAGGCAAAGAATTTCAGGCTCATGGAATCAGCTCTTCCTAAATCAAAAAAAAGGTCTCAGTGGCAAGAAATCATTCCACACAGAGAAGACGTTTTACTTCAGTCAGTTCTGTCTTATCCAAAAAATATAGTTTTAATGGAAAGGGAATCGGGACTAAGGCGTTTGAGGATATTGGATGAGAAGGGTAATTCCGAAAAAGTGGTAAGTTTTCACGATCCCTCTTATACAGCTTATCTGGCAGCTAATCCTGAATACGCAAGTAGTAAGTTTTATTACGGGTATTCAAGCATGAGATCTCCAGATGCTATTTATTCTGTTGATCTGCAAAGCGGTAGAAAAAGAAAACTAAAACAAGCTGAAATAAAGGGTCCTTTTTCTCCAAGCTTATACAAGGTTCAGAGGAAGGAAATTAAAGCTCGAGATGGAACTTTAGTACCTGTCTCATTTGTGTACCGTAGAGATTTATATAAGAAAGGAAAAAATCCTCTTTTTGTATACGGTTATGGTTCATATGGGATATCTGTTGATGCAGGATTTAGTTCCACAAGATTATCGTTACTTGATCGGGGTTTTATTTTTGCTATTGCACATGTAAGGGGTGGTCAAGACTTAGGAAGAAAATGGTATGAAGATGGAAAAATTTTTAACAAGTTAAATACTTTCCATGATTTCATCGATGTAACCAAAGGCCTGGTTAATCTAGGTTATGGACAGGCGGGTAGGGTGTATGCCGGTGGAGGCAGTGCAGGCGGTTTATTAATGGGTTCAATAATTAATATGGAACCAAATTTGTATAATGGAATTATTTCAAATGTTCCATTTGTTGATGTCATAACTACCATGTCCGACGAAACCATACCACTTACAACAGGTGAGTATGATGAGTGGGGTAATCCTGCAAATAAGAAGGCATTTAAATACATAATGAAGTATTCGCCTTATGATAATATTGGTTCCTATTCCTACCCAAGTATTCTTGTAACTGCAGGCTTGTGGGATTCTCAAGTGCAATATTACGAACCAGCAAAATACGTAGCGAAACTCCGAGATTACAATACTTCTGATAACCCTATTTTATTTAAAGTAAATTTAACAGCTGGACATGGTGGAGTTAGTGGAAGGTTTGCTAGTCTTGAAGAAGTGGCTATGGAGTACGCTTTTCTTCTGAGATCAGATAATAATTAATGCAAAATTTAGAAGGATCTAAAAACTTAAAACAAACCGACAATAAAGTCCTTTCTATCTTAATGTTCATCATACTGTTTGTAAGTATGGGGCAGTCCGTCTACTGGCAATCGATGCCTATTATAGGAAGAGAATTTGGATTCTCTGAAGTTCAAATTAATAGTCTCATTTCAATATCTGCGGCTATGTTTATTATTTTTACTCCTTATTGGGGAAAATTGAGTGACAAAATAGGAAGAAAGAAAGTCTTGATAATGGGACTATCCGGCTATGTTTTATCGACATTATTTTTTTGTTTCTTTGTTTCTTATGGACTAAGCGGTTATTTTTCAGGCCTCAGTCTGTTGTTTATTTTACTCCTAGCAAGAATGCTCAATTCTGCTTTAGGAGCAGCCTCAAGGCCTGCTACCGGAGCTTACGTTGCTGATATTACATCTGATGAAGATCGCTCAGCAGGTATGGGAAAATTTGGAGCAGCAAATAATATAGGAACAATAGCTGGACCGGTTTTGGTTGGATCTTTAATTGGAATAAACTTGTTTTCTGTTGATATTCAAAACTTTGGATTGCTTACACCGTTATTAATTATGTCTTTTATAATGTTTGCAGCTATTATTTTTGCTTTTGTTTTCCTCCCAACTACACCAACTCGAACTTTAGAAGATACTCCAGTATCAAGGCCTGCTCTAGATAAAAACCTTAAATATCTTCTTGCAATAGGCGTTATTATTTTTACAAGTTTTGCTATTTTTCAGTCTGTTACCGCCTACTATTTACAGGATAGATTTTTGCTATCTCTAAACGAAACAGCTAAATCAACAGCTTTAGTTTTAGGCTCAATGGCTGCAATGTCTATAGTTGCTCAGTTAACCATCGTCCAAAGATTTAAAGGTTCGCCGTTGCGTTTAATTTGGTGGTCTATACCTTTCTTTGTTGCAAGTGCAATCGTCGTGGCATTCTCGTTAAACTTCAATTGGGTTCTTGTTGGAATGAGCTTGATGGGCCTAGGCATGGGGTTGGCTTCACCTGGGTACACAGCTTCTGCATCTCTTAATGCAGATATAAACAATCAAGGAGCCGCTGTAGGCTTGGCGATGATAGCTCCAGGCATGGGTTTTGCCTTAGGCCCTCTCTTGAGTGGTTTTCTTTATCAAGCCAATCTAATCCTCCCTTTCCTGTTTACCATACCTCTTTTTTTAATAGCATCTTTTCTAATTTTTCAATTAGAAAAAAAATCTTTTCAGTAGCCATGGTTTTTGATGGTATTTAGTTTAATCACAAATTATAATTGAGTGGCTTTAGCGCGCTCAAAAGCAAACCCTATTAAAGATAGTGATAGAAAAAGATAATCGTCCAGTAAATTTAAATTTACTAACTATAAACTTGCCAGTAATTGGTGTTGCTTCTATTCTTCATAGAATATCCGGCTTTACTTCATTTGTTTGCTTCCCGCTGGTTGTTTGGTTGCTGCACGTCTCTTTGCAATCAACTGAATCTTTTAGTCAGCTAAAAAGTCATCTGGAAAATAATACCCTTTTAAAGGCGATGGCAGTGTTTATAGTGGCAGGCTTTATTTATCATATCCTTGCAGGTTTAAAAAAGATCTTAGGTGAGATCTTTGGGTTTGGAGAAACTCTTAGATCCGGCCAGGTGTTGTCTTGGATTGTTTTTGCTTTGAGCTTCATCAGCTCTCTGTGGTTTTTAATTTATATCTGGTAACAGTAATGAAATTTTTTGAGTCAGGAACTAACGAATTCATAATTATAAGAGCATGCGCGTTGCTCATGTTTCTTTACATTATTTATTTAGTTTATTTTATAGTCTCAACTCCGGTAGTGGATTACATGACATGGGAAGCTTTTTTTGAAGGCTTTCTAACTAGAATTTTTTCAAGTATTTTTTTAATATCTTTTGCAATCCACACGTGGTTCGGGACTTGGGCTATTGGAACTGACTATTTTACGCCAGCAAGGTTGGGCGGATTAAGTAAAATTGTTTATTCCTCATACAGACTTTTTTGCGCATTGTTAATTACGGTTGTTTTAATCTGGTCCTTTATAATTATTTGGTAAATAAATATGAAAGTAAGTGAAATCATAAATGCAAAAGATCTACCTGTGATGGATTTTGATAGCATCATTATTGGTGGTGGAGGCGCAGGGCTAAGAGCTTCTCTTCAGCTTGCAGAATCCGGTCTAAACACAGCGGTAATTTCAAAAGTATTTCCAACTAGATCTCATACTGTGTCTGCCCAAGGTGGAATTACTTGTGCTATACAGAGTGATGACCCGGATGATGATTGGAGATGGCATATGTTTGACACCGTAAAAGGATCGGATTATATAGGCGACCAAGATGCCATAGAGTATATGTGCAGTGAAGGGCCGAAGGCTGTTTTTGAACTGGAGCATATGGGGTTACCTTTTTCAAGAACAGAAGAAGGAAAGATATATCAGAGGCCTTTTGGAGGACAGTCTAAAGATTATGGAAAGGGAGGTCAGGCAACAAGAACATGCGCAGCGGCTGACAGAACAGGTCACAGTTTGCTTCATACTCTTTATCAGGCAAATCTAAAGGCAGGAACTAATTTTCTTAACGAATGGTTCGCAATTGACATGGTTCTTAATGAAGATGGAGCAGTTGTTGGCGTGGTTGCTTTTGAAATTGAGAGCGGAGAGATTTTCTATATTCGCTCTAAGGCCACTGTTCTTGCTACTGGAGGAGCGGGAAGAATCTATGCTTCTACAACTAACGCATTAATTAATTCTGGAGATGGTATAGGAATGGCTTTAAGAGCTGGCTTACCGGTCCAGGATATTGAAATGTGGCAGTTTCATCCAACTGGTATTCATGGAGCAGGAACTTTAGTGACTGAAGGGTGTAGAGGAGAGGGTGGATATCTTCTTAATAAGGACGGCGAAAGGTTTATGGAACGTTACGCTCCTAATTCAAAAGATTTAGCAGGACGAGATGTGGTTGCAAGATCAATGGCCCTAGAGATTATAGAAGGAAGAGGTTGCGGTCCTAATAAAGATCATATTTTCTTAAGGCTTGATCATTTAGGCCCAGAAGTGGTTCACAAGAGATTGCCGGGTATAACGGAATTATCTAAGACTTTTGCGGGCGTAGATCCTGCAATACAACCAATACCGGTTGTACCAACTTGTCACTATATGATGGGCGGTATACCAACAAATATAAACGGGCAGGTTATTACTATTAAAGATGGAGAGGATGTTGTCGTTGAAGGCTTATACGCGGCTGGAGAAGTGGCTTGTGTTTCTGTGCATGGAGGGAACAGGCTAGGAGGAAATTCTTTATTAGATTTAGTGGTATTTGGCAGGTCGGCAGGACTTCATATCGAGAAATCAATGAAAAACGGTGTAGATTTAAAGAAGGCATCGAACGATAATATTGATAAGGCTTTGGTAAGATTAAATAAATTAAATGCTTCGATGGAAGGTGAACAAGTAAGCGTCCTTAAAGATAAGATGCAACAAAATATGCAAAATAATTTTGGTGTCTTTAGAAGAGGGGACTTAATGGAAGAAGGCATAAAGAAATTACACGACTCTAGAGAAGAAGTTGAGAATATGTTTCTTCCCGATAAATCAGCCGTATTTAATACTGCAAGAATAGAGGCACTTGAAATGCAGAATCTTTTTGAGGTTGCAGAAGCAACAGCTGTAGTAGCAAATGAAAGAAAAGAAAGTCGAGGAGCTCACGCTAGAGATGATTATCCTGATAGAGATGATGAGAATTGGTTAAAACATTCTATCTACTTTTCTGAAACTAAAAAAGTAATCAAAAGAGAAGTTAATAATAAACCTAAAACCGTTGAAGCTTTTCAACCAATGGTAAGGACATATTAAGATGAGTGCAGTAATACCTGTTTCGCATTTACAAACCCTTAAGATGAGTATCTATCGTTTTGATCCTTCAGAAGATGAGAAGCCCTACATGCAAGAAATTGTTGTTGAAGTCCCTACTGATAAAGACATCATGGTGCTTGATGCCTTACATCTTGCTAAAGTCAAAGAACCGTCTTTATCATATCGCAGATCCTGTCGCGAGGGAGTGTGTGGGTCAGATGGAATGAATATAAATGGAAAAAACGGCCTTGCTTGTATTACCCCTTTATCTGAAGCTGTAAAGAGAAACAAGCTAACTTTACGACCCATGCCAGGTCTTCCCGTAGTTAGGGATTTGATAGTGGACATGAAACTATTTTACGATCAATTAGAGAAGGTTCAGCCTTTTTTAATCACTAAGAGCGAGAATCCTGAGAAGGGAAGGCTCCAGAGTCCTAAAGAGAGAGAGGAGTTAGATGGCTTGTACGAATGTATTTTGTGCGGTTGCTGCTCTACTGCTTGCCCATCATTTTGGTGGAACCCCGATAAGTTTCTAGGTCCAGCAGCTCTTTTGCAATCCTGGCGTTTTATTGCTGATTCAAGAGACGAGGCTACAGATGAAAGACTGGATGATTTAGAAGATGCTTTTAGTTTATATAGATGTCATGGAATTATGAATTGTGTATCGGTTTGCCCTAAAGGATTAAATCCAACTGAGGCAATTTCCAACATAAGAAATAAACTTATAAGTAGAAAAAGGCAATAAGGAGATTGGGCAGATGGCTGGTCACTATGATGTAATTATTATTGGATCAAGTCTTGGGTGGTTAAGTGTCAGCTATTCGTTGTTCTCAGCTTGGTTTAAAAACCGTGTTAAGAGCAGTGCGGCGAAGAAGAAAAACCTATTCATTTAAACAGCAGGAAAAAAGAAATGAATCTACATGAATATCAAGCAAAGCAGCTTTTTAGAGAATTTAACATAGCTGTCTCAAATGGAGTTGCTACTTCTTCTGCGGAAGAGGCAGAAAACGCAGCCCTGGCATTGGGCGGATCTAGGTGGGTCGTAAAAGCCCAAGTTCATGCCGGAGGCAGAGGCAAAGCCGGTGGCGTAGAAGTGGTTGATAAAATCGAAAAAGTAAGTGCTTTTGCAAACAAGTGGTTAGGGAAGAATCTGGTAACTTTTCAAACGGATGCAAAAGGACAGCCCGTTAATCAGATTTTAGTTGAGTCATGCACCAGTATTGCTAATGAGCTATATCTTGGAGCTGTAATTGATCGTGCCTCACAAAGATTAGTTGTAATGGCTTCAACAGAAGGCGGGGTGGATATAGAGGAAGTTGCTGAAAACACACCAGAAAAAATCTTCAAAATAGAAATTGATCCAATCAAGGGAACAAATGATTTGGATGCAGATACTCTATCCAACCTTCTAGATCTTAACGAATTACAGAGCTCCCAATTTAGAAACATTTACAAAGGTATTGTTCGCCTTTTTTTAGAAAAGGACTTGGCCTTATTAGAAGTAAATCCTTTGGTTATAACTGAGGCCGGTGATTTGCTTTGCTTGGATGCTAAAATAAACATAGATTCCAATGCCCTTTATCGTCAGGAAGACTTAATTTTAATGAGGGATGTTTCACAAGAGGATGAGAGAGAAGCAAAAGCGGCCGAATGGGACCTTAGTTACGTTGCTTTAGATGGAAACATCGGTTGCATGGTCAATGGAGCTGGTTTGGCTATGGGGACTATGGATATCATTAAGCTTCATGGAGGAGAGCCAGCTAACTTCTTAGATGTGGGAGGAACCGCAGATTCAGAGAGGGTATCTGAAGCTTTCAAAATTATCTTATCTGATGAAAATGTTAACACCGTTTTAATTAATATTTTTGGCGGCATTGTTCGTTGCGATGTCATAGCAGATGGGATAGTGGAGGCATTAACGGTTATGGGAGTATCGGTACCTGTTGTAGTTAGACTTGAAGGAAATAATGCTGAGGTAGGACTTAAGATGTTGGAAGAATGTGATCTAAATATCATTACTGCTTCGAGCTTGGAAGAGGCAGCTGACTTAGCGGTTAAGGCATCAAGAGGAGAGCTTAAATGAGTATTCTTATCGATAGAAATACTAAGGTTATTTGTCAGGGATTTACGGGAGGACAGGCCACGCAACATTGTATTCAGTGCATAGAATACGGCACTGATCTTGTTGGAGGGGTTACTCCTGGAAAAGGCGGACAGACTCATTTAGATCTACCTGTCTTTAATACCGTCACAGAGGCCGTTGATCAAACCGGTGCCACAGCTAGTATAATTTTTGTACCTGCTAGATTTTGCAAGACATCCATACTTGAAGCAGCTGAGTCTGGAATATCATTAATTATTTGTATTACTGAAGGTGTACCTACCCTTGACATGCTTGAAGTCAAAGCAAGATGCGATGCTTTGGGAGTGCGTCTGATTGGACCTAATTGTCCTGGAATAATCACACCAGGTGAATGCAAAATAGGAATAATGCCTGCGAATATCCACCTACCAGGAAAGGTGGGAGTGATTTCAAGATCTGGAACTTTGACATACGAGGCAGTAAAGCAGACTTCAGATTTAGGGTTTGGCCAAACAAGTTGTGTTGGAATAGGCGGAGACCCTATACCAGGATCAAGCTTTATTGATATTTTAGAATTATTTCAAAATGACCCTCAGACAGAAGCAATCGTAATGGTAGGAGAGATAGGAGGAACGGCAGAAGAGGCAGCTGCTGAATTTATTCAATCCAATGTAACCAAGCCCGTGGTTTCTTATATTGCCGGGGTTACAGCACCGGCAGGCAAAAGGATGGGTCATGCAGGAGCAATAATTGCCGGAGGAAAAGGAACAGCTGAAGATAAATTTAAAGCACTTGAATCAGCGGGCGTTCATACAGTTAAAAGTCCTGCTGATATAGGAAAAGGCATTGCCGAGGTCACAGGATGGTAAAGCAATATGAACACTTAAAAATTGAAGATCATGGTCAATTAGTGATCTGTTTTTTATCAAATCCTCCAACTCATACCTTTACCTCAAAGGGCGTTCTAGAGGTTCATCATTTTTTGGAGCAAATGGAAAAAAAAGATGACTTGCGAGTTCTTGCATTTACAGGAGAAGGTAAAGACGTCTTCATAAAGCATTATGAGGTAGGAGAGTTGGCAGATTCAGCTGAGAAAAATATCTCACAAGAAAGTGAATCAAATCAAGAGGAATCTTCTCCAAAAGAACTCCATAATTTTCATAAAATGCTTCTTCGACTGAGAGATTTAGATGCAATAGTTGTTGCTGGCATTAACGGCAATACCGCTGGAGGAGGATGCGAATTTGCTCTGGGTTGTGATTTACGCATCATGTCAGAAGGCCCTTATCTTATAGGTTTACCTGAGACATCTGTTGGAATACTTCCTGGGGGAGGTGGCACGCAAAGACTCGCCAGATTGATAGGGTCTTCACGAGCTTTAGACTTAATATTGCATGCAAAGCTCATGACTCCTGACCAGGCATTAGATTTAGGGATTATAAATAAGCTCGTTCCGCATGAATCTTTTAATAAAGAACTTATTTTGTATTGTTCAGATTTGGCGTCGCGCGCCCCAATTGCTTTAAGACAAGTCAAGAAGATCGTCCATCATGGCCTTGACGTATCTTTAGAGGAAGGGCTGATGATGGAACAAGAGGCTTTCAACGTCACCATGAGATCAAGTGATGCGGCAAAAGCAATGCGAGCCCTACTAGATTCAGAGAACAATATAGAAGAAAAAAATGATTTCGAATGGGAAGGTAAATAGCTTATTCTTCAGCTACTTTTATAACCTGTTTTCCAAAATTCTTACCACTTAAAACGTCCCTTAAACCTTGAGGGGCATTCTCAAAACCTTCAGTAACAGTTTCTCTGTATTTAATTTTTCCTTCTGAAATCCATTGAGACAATTCATCGGTTGCACTTCTCCATTCTTTAAACCATTCAGTAACAACAAAGAATCTGTGCTCTGGAGCAGGATCTAAAGCTCCAAATACATGGAATGGAGTTTCTTCTTGAGTCATGTCTTCAGAATTATAAGCTGATATAAAACCGCATATAGGGACTCTGGAACCAGGATTCAGAAGTTTTGCGACAGCCTTGCTAACCGGTCCTCCGACATTTTCAAAATAAATATCAATTCCATCCGGGCATGCATTCTTCAAGTCTTCTTCTAAATTCCCTGCTTTGTAGTCAATGCAATCATCAAATCCTAGCTCATCTTTAACGTAAGAGCATTTCTTATCTCCGCCAGCAACCCCAACAACTCTGCATCCCAAGATTTTACCCATTTGTCCAACCACAGTTCCTACTGCTCCAGACGCGGCAGACACAACAATAGTCTCTCCTGATTTTGGAAGTCCAACTCTAAGCAAGCCGAAATAAGCTGTTCTTCCTGGCATGCCAACCGTACCCAGATAGGTCGATAAAGGAACGATAGATGGATCGGCTTTAAATAATTGAGGGTCTTCTTCATTTGCTATTATGTAGCTCTGCCATCCTTGATGTGTGCAAAGATAGTCACCTTTTATGAATTTATCAGATTTACTTTCAACTACCACTCCTACGCTTTCTCCTGTCATAGGCTCTCCTATAGCAGCAGGAGCAGCATAGGATTCTCCATCGTTCATTCTGCCTCTCATGTAAGGGTCTATGGATAAATAAAGAACTTTAATTAGCAGTTCACCTTCTTTCAGTTCAGGAACCTCT
>CAJJAM010000009.1 GCA_905182235.1 SAR86 cluster bacterium SAR86B
AATCATAAGTAAGGGCTTGGAAGAAGGTGTTCTTTTGTACCCAGGTGGAACCGGCGAACATAGAGATATAATTTGTCTAGGACCTCCCTATATAATTGGGGAAGAAGAAATTGACCTAATAGTAGACACACTGGAAAAAGTTCTCAATCACATCCAAGTTAAATACAACTAACACTCAAAAATGGTGGAGCTTCTGGTTAAGAATTGGAACCACCTGCTCCCTAAGTTTATCTACCTTCAAAAAAATATTTAGATATTGATTCTTAGACATAAATAATTCTTTACTAATGTTTAATTACACTGAGTATTTTATTTAGACAAGAGTCAATTGTTCCATTATTTTTAACAACACGGTCAGCATATCTTTTATACAACTCCAGTCTCTCATTATAAGTTTCTAAAAGACTTTGACCTGGTCCTCTAACCACTCCCCTTTCAGACAGGTTAAAAATACGTTCTGATATGGTCTCATAAGATGCCTCTAAGTATATTACCTCAGAATTCTCTCTTAAAAAATTCATGGCAGTATCAGATAAAACCGCACTACCTCCAGTAGCTAAGATAGTTTGATTAAAATTAACCGATAACAAGACTTCTTCTTCTATTTCCGTAAATGCTTTACGGCCATATTGATCAAGGTAATTTTGTATAGTTTGATTAATTTTCTCTTCGATCTTTATATCTCCGTCAATAAAACTATAGTTTAATAGCTTTGCTAAACTCTTTCCTACAGTGGTCTTTCCAGCTCCTGCCATTCCTATTAATGATATTGAATTATTCATTATTCTCAGCTTTCGAAAATGTCTCTGGTACTATTAATGCCATCAAAATACTAGCAACAGGCTCGATAGGCGGACAAGATTTACGTGAGTTTAAATCAACGTGAAGTAAAAACTGGGTACAGGTTGCACAAACCGTTCCTTGAGCATTTTTTATTTCATGTCTTAGATCTAATTTTTTTCCTTCTGCTAAATGAATGCTGGTAAAAACACTAATTTTTTCTCCTGCATGACACTCGTTGAGATAACTAATTTGCATATCAATGGTAAAGTAGCTGAAACCTCGGGCGATATAGTCAATATCTGATCCTATGCGCCGCAAAATGATATCACTGGCCTTAGAAAATACTTCAGCATAATGGCTGTCGTTCATGTGGCCATTGACATCAAGCCAGCTGGTGGGTACAACACGGTTGACAGTTAGTGTGGACGATCGTTGAGTCAAAATTTCGGTAGGCTTAACCGATGTGGTTTCCAGTGATGCATCCATTGCATTAAGTAGATTTCCGGCACCCCAGTCTTTGGTTTTTAATGCTCTCATCATGGCGACTAGATTATCGTCACGAATATGTTCCAGCTCAGCAATTGAATAGCTACCTGACTGCTGATCAGATTGCAGAGCAATCTTATTAATTAATTCCTCAGACAGCTCTGGTACATCCATAAGTTTTGTCCATGGCCATTTTAATGCAGGGCCAAATTGTTGGATAAAGTGCGCCATACCCTCTTCACCGCCTGCTATTCTGTAAGTTTCAAACATACCCATTTGCGCCCATCGTAAACCAAAACCATAACGAATAGCATCATCGATTTCTTTTGTTGTAGCAATACCATCATTAATTAGCCAGAGACCCTCCCGCCACACAGCTTCAAGTAAACGATCTGCAATATGGGCGTCAATCTCTTTACGAACGGTCAGAGGATGCATACCTAATTGTGTCAAAATCGGGGTTGCTTTTTCAGTGGTTTTTAAGTGACCCACTAATTCGACTAAAGGAATTAAGTAAACTGGATTAAAAGGATGCGCAACAATAATCTGTTTGGGGTTTGATGACACAGCTTGCAACTCAGAAGGTTTAAAGCCTGATGTGGACGAGGCTATGATGGCGTCCTTAGAGCAGTGCGCTTGAATTTCTATGAAGACTTTGTGTTTTAGGTTCAGGCGTTCCGGTATTGCCTCACAAATCCATTGAGCGTCACTGACTGCCTCGCCAATGGTTGAGCAAAATATTAGAGAACCTTCATCGGGCAGTAGGTATTCGAATAAGCCTGGTAATGAGCGCCGAGCATTATCAATCACATGGTTAATCTTGCGCTCTGTTTCGGGGTCTGGATCAAAAACCTTGACGTCAAACCCCATCAATAAAAATCGAGCGACCCAGCCACCGCCAATAACACCGCCGCCAACAACAGCAAACTGTATCTTTTTGTCAGACGAGATCATGTATGACTGATTAAATACAGTTATCGTGGTGCACGTTTGGTTAAGCCTAAAAGGTCGCGAACTTGTTGTGGATTCATAAGTGTTGAACCCATAGCTTCAATAATAGTAGTGGCTTTTTTTACTAAGGATTCATTTGTAGCTAATACTTTTTTTTCTAACCAAATATTATCTTCCAAACCAACGCGTACATTCCCTCCTGCCAAGACAGATGCAGCAACATAAGGCATCTGATCGCGGCTGATTGAGAAAGAGGACCAGTGCCAATCACTGGGGATATTGTTAACCATAGCCATGTAGGTATTTAAATCATTAGGGGCACCCCAAGGTATACCCATACAGAGCTGGACTAAGGCGGGATTTTCTATAATACCTTCTTTAACCAACTGTCTAGCAAACCATAGATGGCCTGTTTCAAATACTTCGATTTCAGGCTTAATCCCTAGTTCCGTCATCATACTACCCATGGCTCTTAACATACCAGGGGTGTTGGTCATTACATAATCCCCTTCACCAAAATTCATTGTTCCACAATCTAGGGTGCATATTTCAGGTAAGCAATCAGCGATCGGCTCCATTCTGCTTTCTGCACTACCCATATCAGTTTCATTTTGTAGGGGTAATGGTGCTGATGGTGGACCAAAGAACATGTCTCCGCCCATACCTGCCGTAAGATTTAAAATGACATCAGTCTTTGAGTCTCGAATACGGTCAGTCAATTCTCGATACAGGCTTGGGTCTCGCGAAGGAACTCCTGTCTTAGGGTCTCGCACATGACAATGAACAATAGCAGCACCCGCTATTGCTGCAGCAATAGCGCTGTCGGCAATTTGTTTGGGTGAGCGAGGGACATTAGAACTTAAATCTTGTGTACTACCTGAACCTGTGATGGCACAAGTAATAAAAATATTTGGTTTTATTGTTAATGGCATAATAAACCTCCCTTCTTTTCAAGTAATAATTTTACCTGAAAATAACTCATTAAATTGCTGCTTCCATTTTAACCCTCTTCTTTATTGATCATTGAAAGGTTTTCTGTATGGCCATCAATGGTAAGCATTTGTCCTGTAATTTTTTTTGCTAAAGGGGACAATAAATACACTATCATTCCTGCAATTTCTTCTGCGTCAATGAAGGTTTTCATTGATGTTTGACTGAGATAGGCAGCTTTAATTTCTTCTGGTGCAACATTTCGATACTTTGCTTCCCTCTCTATGACCTGCTCAATCCTCTCACCATTTACCGAACTAGGACAGATAGTATTAATACGAATATTATCATCGCCATATTCCATAGCCCAAGTTTTGGTCAAACCTATTAACCCCCATTTTGTTGCCGAATAAGAAGAGCGTAGAGGAGTTCCCATGAAAGAAGAGGTTGAACCAATATTTATAATAGATCCTCCACCTGCAGATCTTAAAAGAGAAATTGCTGATTTAGTGCTTAGGAATGTTCCGTTTAAATTAACATTTAATGTATTCTGCCAATCATTAAAATTAGTATCTTCGAGTCTAGCTGATGGTCCTGCAATGCCTGCATTATTGATGAGAGCATTAATTTCCCCAAAATGATCTTTAATTGCTTTAAAAAATGAAACGACTTCTTGTTCATTTGATACATCGACTTTTAAGGTCATTATTTCAGGGTTATTTTTTGAGAATTGATCCAGGGCTTCTTGATCTTTATCGCAAATAATCACTTTAGCATCGGCTTGTGAAAGAATTTGAGCTATCTCAGAACCGATCCCGGACGCGCCAGCAGTTATCACTATTTTTAAGTCTTTAATATGTTTCATTAATTAATTTCCAAAAATTAAGTAATGGTGAGACTGCCCATGAAAAATTGGAATTGGAGGGTGTAACGTGAATGTTCTTAATGAAATCTTGGGATACGATGTTAAAAAAGTAAGGTCAATCCAAATTGGACCGACCTCACAAATCTTTGTTAATCCGCGTAATCCAATCCTTTTGCCTTTTGGACTTCTCGTTTGTTAGGAGTAACAGATTCTCTAAACGGTACGCCTGAAATTTTACCTTCTACAGCGACACCAGGTGATTCAGAGTATTCATCGGGCAACCTGACCTGTAATTTTGTTCCGATCTCCGATGAAGCCGATGGAACCCAACCAAGTGCAATGTTTGTATTTAGTTCAGGAGACCACCAGGGAGAGGTGATGTAACCCATATCGTTGCCTTCTGTATCAGCAATCAACCAGAAATCAGGAGCATAGTCAGTGATTTCTTTTCCACCAAAAGTCAGACCAACCATACGCATTTTGAATGGAAAATCTCCTTTATCAATTACATCGCGTTGTCGTTCGAGTTCTGCTTTACCAATGTAATCAGCCTCTTTATTTCTTGGTACCTGATAACTCAGATTTACCTGAAAGGGGGAAGTTTCGTGGTCTAAGTCTTGACCCCAAGACAATATACCGGCTGCTATTCGTCTGTGATGAGCAGGCGCAATGACCATAAGACCATATTCTTCGCCAGCATCAACAACTGCATTCCACACAATCTCAGCATTTTCATGCGCATCGCGTACATAAATTTCATAACCCTTCTCTCCAGTAAAACCTGTCTGACTTATGACTACATCTGCACCTTCTATATTGGTCTCCATAAGACCGTAATAAGGAACATCTCTAAGCTCTTCACCAGCAAGTTTGGCCATAAGGTCTTCAGAAAGAGGGCCTTGAATTTGTAAAGGGCAAACGTCAATCTCATCAATTGTGACATCATACTTCTTGCTAACATTAACTCCTTGAAGCCAGAGCATAAGGTCGCTATCAGAAAGAGAAAACCAAAATTCATCTTCAGCCAATCTCAGTAAAACAGGGTCATTAAGGATTCCTCCTTTATCGTTGCATAAAATTGCGTATTTCCCATTACCAGGTTCTATTTTGGTAGCATCTCGAGTTATCACATAATCCGTAAAAGCCTCTGCATCTGGGCCCTTAACTCTTATTTGTCTTTCAACGGCAACATTCCACATGGTAACTCGATTAACCAAGGCCTCATATTCGACCATGGCTCCGCCGTCCTCAGGCCTAACGTATCCTCTTGGGTGGTAGATGCGATTGTAAACCGTTGCCCTCCAGCAACCTGCTTCATGAGATAAATGCCAAAAAGGCGACTTCCTCACTCTAGTAGAGATCAATAGCTCAGTGGGCGTTCGACCACTCTGTCTAAGATTATACGGCACCACTCGATCACTCTGATCAACGCTTGGATGATTTGGATTTTTCATTTTCTCCCCATTTTTTTTATATTGTAATTTGTAAAATTTGTTTTGTAATTAGTTAAATTCAGTTTCTAATTAGTTAAGAACGAACCTTTTCGTTATTCGGATCATAAAGAGATCCCTTACCAACAATCTGAACAGTCATCGGATAAATACCATCACCATTTTCATTGAAGTAATGAAGTGATAATGACTTCCCGGGCGTAGCGATTTCTTTAGGTAAGTAACCCATAACTACATGTTTTTTAATTGAAGGGCAGTAAGACATGCTTGTGCTATAAGACCTGCGACCTTCGCTATCTATTGGCACTTCACCTGTAGCAGGATCAATGATTGGTGATATGCCTACAGGATAACGTGAACCGTTACCTGACACATTTAGATCATCAAGCGTCATGGTGCATAGAATTGCACTAGGCTGTTCTTCTCGATGAGCAAGGTGTGCCGCTTTACCATGAAAATCTGCTGCCTTGACCAAACGTCTTTCAATAGCTGATTCACAAGCATTATAGTTAGTCTCTAGATCTGCACCTTGAAGTCGAAAGCTTTTTTCAAGACGTCGACTGTTGGCGTAAGTTTCAATACCGACTGGTACAACACCAACTTCAAGTAAAGAATCATAAAGTGCTAAACCATCTTCACTGTCATTGTTCAAGTAGAGCTCCCAGCCACTCTCCCCGACGTAGGAAATACGTGCTGCCCATACATCAATTTTCTTTCCACCAGATAAATTGAGGGTCAGATATTTTGCTGTGACAAAAGGGAAGTTATCGATGCTGATTTCACTGGGATCAATAAAATGGCCAAGAGCATTTTTTGCCTCAGGCCCCCATAACCCTAAAGTTGATATATCGTGGGTTCGAATATTAATGTCTGCGTCTAAACCTGTATCATCGCGATAATTACGCATAGTCACCCAATCCCGGTTGCCATCGGCACCCCCGGTAACTACCCTATAACTATCAACGCCTAAGCGAGAAATTGTAAGGTCTGCATGAACACCACCATCCTCGTCTAAGAAATTGGTATAGATCATTCGACCTTCAGGAGTATCGCCACCTACTTTCGCCACTGAAAGGTACTCCAACATGCGTTCTGCATCTTTGCCCTTGATATCCATGATCGCAAAATGCGATAGATTTATCATCCCACTTGAGTCACTCATAGCTAAATGTTCTGAGTTCGCAATTTCGTAAGGTACGTGGCGTTGATCCCATTCGTTTTCTCGAACTGGGACAGCTTGCAGGTAGTTATCTAGTTTTTTTCGATTACTTTCATAAGCTAAGGCACGTTCCCAGCCAGCAACTTCATTATTAAAATAACCTCCAAGCTCTTTTTCTCTTGCATAAAAAGGACTCACAAAGAGCTCTCTACTACTAATATATGGTTCTCTAGGATGAACAGCAGGAGTGTAGATAGTTTGAGCATTTTCAAAAGATCGTGTTTTTACAAAGTCTTTTTCTTTTTGTGCAGGATAGAATCTATCAATATTAAAGGAATGCATGTCCACTTGTGTTTTGCCATTAACTATGGATTCTGCGCAAAGCCTTGCGCATGCTGGACCATCTTTAACCCATACCGCTTCGCATAACCAAAAACCTCTGACTTCTGGGCTTTCACCGATTAAAGATGCAGCATCAGGAGTTACAGATAGCAGACCATTAAATGAACTTCTTTCATCCCATCCTAACTCAGCAAGTATGGGTGTTGTTTCAAATGCTCTTTCTAAAGGCTCAGCTATTTCATCAAGGCTCAGGTGTCTCATTGAGTCAGAAGTCATTGTCTTGTCAGGATTGCCAATGTCCTCTGGGTCAACTAGTCGAGGTTTTTTATCCTCGTAATATCCCCATTCAAGCATCCCCCCATGGAGCCTGCCCGTATCCCTAACATAAGCTGAATTCCCTTGATCACGAAGCAATGGATAGACGAGAAATTCATCTGTTCCTTGTATTTCTGGAAGTGGGCCAAAAAATAATAAAGGATGTTCAACTGGCATGAGTGGCACTCGAACGCCAGCCATTTCTCCGATTAAAGGTCCCCAGATTCCCGATGCGATTACAACTTTGTCGGTTTTGATTGTTCCTTTATCCGTTTTTACTCCAGTAAGACGTCCATTCTCAATTTCAAAACCTACCGCCGGTGTATCGGTGAAAGTAGTTAAAGCTCCTCTCTCTTTAGCGCTTTCTACAGCAAAGTTCACTACATCCTGCGAGCGCGGTGTTACTAGACCGGCATCAGGATCCCACATTGCACCTCGTATTGATTCTTCATCTAACAAAGGAAATTTTTCCTTAGCTTCGGATGCAGAAATTAACCTGACGTTGGTTCCAAAAGCTTTACCTGATTCAACTTTTCGTTTGAGTTCCTCCCAGCGCGCGTCGTCGTCTTTACGACAAATTTCTAAACCTCCTTTTTTTAAAAAGAAGCCATTATCTTCATAAAACTTTCTACTAAAGTCAGTCGCCCAACAGCCTAGCTTGTCATGAGTTGTGTTGTAGACAAAGTCCGAAGCATGCGCGGTGGATGCTATATCTGAAGGAATTATGCTGGATTTTTCCAACCCTACGATGTTTTTTTGGCCGAGTTCTGTGAGCCAGTACGCGAGCATCGATCCGACGATGCCACCTACGCCCACTATGACTATTTCCGCATCTTTAGGAAATTTAGAGGATTTCATCGCAATATTATAAGTGATTATTTTCGTTTTGATTAATCATTTTTTGCGGGTCATATAGTTCAATATACAAGCCACGCAATAAACACAAGGTGGCTGCTATTAAAATAAACACAAAAGGTAACGCCATCGATATTGACCCTGATTGCAAGGCTGATAAGGCATTTGCACCCCCAGCTACTAATAAAACAATGGCAATCAATCCTTGAATAATTGCCCATATCACTCTTTGTATTCTAGGGGTATTATCTTTACCGCCAGAGGTAATTCTATTGATAACTAATGAACCTGAGTCAGATGATGTCACAAAAAACAGCACCAACATGAATAACGAAAATACGCTTGAAAAAATAGGAAACAAAAGATTATCTAGCATGTAAAAGAGCACAAGAGAAATGTCTCCAACTGGTTCACTTAAATTACCTAATCCTTCTTGAAATTGAAAAATTGCAGTTTCTCCAAAAGAAGTAAACCATACTAGGCAAAATAAAAGAGGTGCGAACATTACGACAGAAAGAAATTCTCTAATAGTTCTCCCTTTTGATATTCTTGCAATGAACATCCCTACAAAAGGAGACCAAGAAATAAACCAAGCCCAATAGAAAATTGTCCAGTCATGGTACCACTGCAGGTCATCAGGCCTGTTCCAATTACTTAAACGAACAATATCCTGAAAATAAGAAATTAAATTCTCCCCATAAGCCATAATGATCTTGAATGTTGGTCCAGCAAGTACAACAAAAGTTAATAAAACTAGAGCAAGCCCTATATTAATGTTACTAAGAACCTTTACACCCTTATCCAAACCCCTATAAACAGAAAAAATAACTACAGTAGTAATAAAAACTATTACTAAAGATTGAGTTAAAAGATTGTTGGGTAGATCGAATAGATAAAACAGACCAGAGGCAGCTTGCTGCGCTCCCAATCCTAAAGATGTTGTCAAACCAAAAAGGGTAGCCAATACAGCAATAATATCAATGATATCACCTTGCCATCCCCAAATTCTATTACCTAAAAGAGGATAAAAGATTGATCGAATCGTTAAAGGTAATTTCCAGTTATAACAAAAAAAGGCGAGAGCTAATCCTATGATTGCATACACTGACCAAGCGTTAAGGCCCCAATGAAAAATGGTTGCACTAAAAGCCAATCGATAAGCCTCTTCAGATTCAGGAGAAGCGTTTAGAGGTGTTCCAAAGACTCCTGTGTAATAGGAAAGAGGTTCAGCTGCTCCATAAAAAGTCATACCTATACCAACTCCTGCCGCAAATAACATACAGACCCAAGACATAAATCCAAATTCCGGAACTGAATTATTTCCTCCGAGTTTTATTTTTCCAAATGGCGAGATAATTAAAAAGAAAATGATCAAAGTAAAGGCAGACATAGATATCGTAAATAAGGTACCGAAAGTAACTACTACAAAATCTTTAGCACTAGTAAGTAACTCATAAGATGTTTCTGGATAGATCAATACGAGGACAGAAAAGATAACGGCTAAACCTAAACTGATAACAAATACTGGTAAATTTATATCCAGCCCTAGGAATTGGGTGTTGGCCCTCCCCCTTCCTTCTGATATTGAAGTGTTAAGTGCGTTTTCTCTCATTTAATTTCCTATTGATTGAGCAGGGCTATGTCTTCAGGTTTTAATAACTCTTCATCCAAGCTATTAAGTAATGGTTTTAAGTGTTTTGAATAAGGCTTCCAGCGCTCCATGCCGTCTTTGTTGATTGGTCTTCTGACCTGTTCAGAACTAGCGGTTCTAACTAATCTATCTGTTTCATGAAATGAAATGCATTCTTCCTCATAAGGTAATTCTAAAAATTCAAGCATTCTTTTAACCTGACCCTCAAGGTCTTCAATGATATCTTCGTTATTTACTCTTAATATCTTATCGGGCAAGACTCCATTCCAGTGATTCATCAACTGAACATAGTTATTGTAATAGCTCCCTGCCTCAGCTAGACCATATGAAAACTCTTGTCCTTGAGCAAAGAGTTGTTTGAACATGCTAAAGCAACAATCCAAGGGATATCTTCTAGCATCAATAATCTTAGCGTTTGGCATTATTAGATGGATTAAGCCAATATGCCTGAAGTTATTTGGCATTTTATCTGTAAACATTGGGGCATCTTTTCTGTGCATTTTAGTGTCTTCAATGAACCCCCTACCCAAAGTTTCTCTTTGCTCAAGTGTTAATGACTTCATGCTTTTAGGGTAATTGCCTAATTTTCCATAAATATCATCTCCTCTTAGGCTTTGAGCAATTGAAAGAATATTTGGAAGCTCGAGTGTTCCATCAATCATGGAGTGTGACGCTAAGATCTGTTCTATAAGTGTTGAGCCCGCCCTGGGTAAGCCAAGAATGAATATAGGGTCTTTTGTGTTATGGCCTCCACTACCTAAATCTTTAAAAAAAGTCTCATCACAAACGTCTATTTGGGCCTGCAGTTCTTTTTCCATTCTTTCAATTGAATATTGACTGAGGTCATTTTTGATTTTGTTTCCTTTTTCTAAATGAAAGAATGCCTCATCATACTCCCCATTCACTTCACATCCTTGGGTAAGAGCAAAATGAAAATACGCTTTATCTCTTAATGATAAATCTACTCTTCCTACCTGTTCTCGCATGCTATCTAATTCATTACTTGTAAAAGAATAGGTTTTTAGATTTGCTAAAGAAAAGAAAGCCTCTCCATGATCTGGCTTTATTTGATACGCAGATTGATAGCTCTTAATGGCTTGGTCTGTTCTGCCTAGAGTTTTTTGCGCATGGCCTCTTGATGTAAGTGTACTGAAATTAAATGGGTTTTTACTTAGAATATCGTCCAATAAGACAATTGCTTCTTCATGGCCTCCATTTTGCATAATTTCACTAGCTTTTTGAGCTTGATAAGTAAGATTTTTAGGGTATTTATCACACAATATATTTACTTGTTCCATGGTCTTAGTAAACTTTTGTTTTTTTCTAAGAATCGAAGCATATTTCATTCTTAAGTCGCCATCATCTGGTTTGAACTCAACAGCCTTTTCAAGTAAAAATTCTGCATCATCAAAGTAGCCCAATCGATTAGCAATTTCAGCAAGCAATGACATTGCGTAGCTGTGAGTAGGATGTTTTGTAAGAAAATGCCTGCACTTATCTTCTGCCAAGCCGAGTCTGCCTTCATTGAGAATCTGGTCTATGTACAAAAGTACACCAGGTAGTGATTGTAATTTATTGATTTGCTCAAGGGCATGATCAGCTGCCGGTTTATTGTTATTTTTTACAAAATATTTGTATAAAGAATTCCAAGCTGCCAAAAGTGCCGGGTTAAGTTCACAAGCTTGTCTGTAGTGCACGACAGCTTTCTCTTCATTTCCCATGTCTCTGTTAAGATGTCCCAACTCCTGATAAGCACGACCCATATCCGGGGCAATGAACATCAGGTTTTCAATATATTTTTTTGAATCATCAAATTTTTTTAAATATCTTGTTGAAACAGCGGCTAGGTACAAGCTGTCTATATGGTCAGGATGTTCTTTAAGGATAATACTTAACAAATTTAGTGCATCTGCAAACCTACTTTCTTTTACAGCTTCTGTAGCATCGATTAAGTCTATCGACAGCGTAGTTTCATCTGTATTTAATTGGTCTTCTTTCATTTCAATCTCATTCTAACAAAGATAATAAAATCTAATTTCTAAAAAAAATTAAAAAGGGAGCCTGAGCTCCCTTTAAAAATTATCTATCTAAGTTAAAACTTTCGCTTATACCTAACACCATAAGTAGTTGGCCTTATAACGGCTACACGTGGCCTATCAAAGACGAAAGTGTTGCTTATTTCAGCCCTTTCATCTGTGATGTTATTGATATACATTTCTGCCATCCAAGAATCATTGCTAACACCAGCTCTGAAATTGCCAAAGCTATACGGGGCCTGTGTAGCTTTGTTAGGTGCCATGATGTCAGAATAACTTTTACGTGAATGCACAAATTGAGCTTGCCAATGTCCCGTATTACCCGATGACATTCCCCACTCTTTTCTAGCACCTAAGTTGGCCTGGAATCCAGGGGCAAATGCTAAATCAGAACCGACAACCACGTCAGGAGTTGGAACTAAGCTCTTAGTGATTTCAGTATCTAAGAGAGAGAAAGCACCTGATAGTATTAAGCCGCTTTCGGTGATATAAACAAAGTCACCCTCAGCTCCGAATATTTCAGCATCAGCTGCGTTATCAGAGAAGAACAAATTAACGATGCTTGGATCAAAAATAGTACTTTGTAAGCCACTTACATCAACCATGAAAACACTACCATTAAATCTAAGCGCGCCATCACTAAGAACGGCTTTCCAACCAAACTCATAGTTTGTAACTTCATCAGATTCTACTTCAGGTTTAACAGTATATGAACCATCAGCACTTGATGAGCCTACAGGACGATTTAATAAACCCGGTCTAAAACCTTCTGACCATGTGACGTACATCATGACATCTTCACTTTTATTCCAAGCTAAAGTAGCTTTACCAATAACGCCGTCTGATGCCGCTTTGTCAGGATAACCGTTTGCATTTCCTGGTGCATATTGTGCTGATAAATTAGATCCAAATTGTTGGGTATCAGGAGCACCAAATCCATTATAGAATGAAGAGTTAGCACTGCCTTCTAAGTCAACCTCAATATCGTACCAACGAGCACCCACTGTGAGTTCTACAGTTTCAGACAGATCCATACTTAGCTCACCAAATACGCCTTTTTGCTTGTCAGTTCTTTTAATATCATTAAAGAATATAACTGGTTCTGAGAAAGGCCCTGCTGAATACCAACCAGGACTTGCTTTATTAATTACTCCGGATACTGATGTGTCTGTCAAAGCGTAGTTTGCAGCATACGTAATATCATTACCTACTGAACCTGGGTAATTAAATAAATTTAACTCTTGTAGCTCAAGATCACTGAAAAAAGCACCCGCTGTTAAGCTCGAAGTGTCGCTAAGCGGTGCATTTATACGGAATTCATGAGTTGTAACTTCAGTTTTTGTTGTTGAATCAACTAATAAGTTAGGGGCACCACAAGTTCCTGTTGGAACATTACCAGGCGCATTGCTTGTGTAGGTTACATAGTAATCACAAATATAGTAAGGAAGATACTGACCAACAAATAAGTAGTCAGTGTAATCAACCATTTGATTTGTTGTTCTGTCTGTATATGCTCCGGCATAAACTATTTCAAGATCGCCTATTGAACCCTCAAGAGTTAAACTCATGTTGTCAAATTCATCTTCAATCGTGTCTTCAGTATATCTTTGGATTTCTAGATCATCTAAATTTGGGTCTACAAAAAACACACCATCAGCTTCAATAGTTTGTTGTGCTACAGTTACTAGCGCATCCCAATTTTCATTAATTTCATGAGCAACACTTGCTCTGAAGCCTTCATAAGTTAATGTGTTAGCATTATCTTTAACAATTGCGACTGCATTGTTTAAAGTAGCTCCTGAAAGATCAGCTCCCGCTTGAAAACCTCCTCTAGCTGAAGAAACAGGAAGGCCATTTTCTCTTACTGTACCTGCCGATCTGAAACGTGCAGATTGACTAGCATTAAGAGTGCCTTCAACTTGATCAATATAACCGCCTTTTTTATCTCTGTAGGCAACAAATCTAGCTGCGGTAGAATCACCAAGAGGAATGTTTGATACTAATTCTAATTTTCCTCCAGAATCTCCGTCTGGCATCATCCTTGACTCAACTTCTACGCTAGATGCATATTCACCAATCACAGGTTTGTTAGTGATCATTCTAACAACACCGGCTTGAGAACTAGCTCCAAAAAGAGTTCCTTGTGGACCGGATAGAACTTCAATACGTGCCATATCTGCTGCATATACATCCAAGTTTCTTCCTGGTTGACCTAATGGTTGCTCATCTAAATAGAATGATACGTTTGGAGCTAAGCCAGCAACACCAGCTGTAGTTAGATTAGGTGTTGTTGAGGCAAGACCTCTAATATAAATTGTACTTGTTCCGGGTCCTGCACCGCCTGCTGTTACAGTTGGGAGTTGTAATAAATAATCTTCAAATGTATTTATTCCTCGCTCTTCTAAAGCGCTTTCACGAAGTGCTGATACAGATAATGGGACGTCTTGTAAACTTTCTGCTTTCTTTCGAGCAGTGACAACAATTTCATCTAATTCTGATTGTGACATTAAATACCCACTAAATGCTGATGCATTTAATAGAGCAAGCGTTGAAATGCAAAAGGTAAAGTGTTTTTTAATCTTTTCAAACATTTGTTCAGACCCCCTAGTCATAAGTTTGTCCATAGACATTACGCAAACTAATTGCCATTGTCAATTTTGACAACGCCATCTAATTACTTTTGTCAATATTAACGTTGATTAGGAGTTAGCTGAGAATCTTATGCAACAAGCTCAAGAACACTGTAAACAGCAATTTCTAAACGCCAGAAAGAATTGTAATCTTCAAAGATAATATATAGTCTTATTTGCCTTAAATATAAATGTGAGAGTTTATTTTGAAAACAGATATAGAGATTGCTAGAGAAGCAGAACCAAAAAGAATTGATACAATTGCTTCTCAGCTAGGTATTAGTGATGAATATCTTGAGCATTACGGTAAATTCAAGTGTAAGGTTGATCTTTCAATTAATCTTGAAAAGCTCAAGGACCTTAGTGACGGTAAATTAATTTTAGTTACTGCAATTTCTCCTACTCCTGCAGGAGAAGGCAAAACCACTACAAGTGTTGGCCTGGTCGATGGGCTTTGTCATATTGGTAAAAAAGCAATGATTTGTCTTAGAGAGCCAAGCTTAGGGCCATGCTTTGGCATGAAAGGTGGTGCTGCGGGAGGTGGCTACGCTCAAGTAATACCCATGACAGATATTAATTTACATTTTACTGGTGACTTTCATGCCATTGGAGCAGCTCATAATCTTCTCTCTGCACTAATTGATAATCATATTCATTGGGATAATCAGCTAAATATTGATCCTAGAAGGATTACTTGGAAGAGAGTGGTTGATATGAATGACAGGTCTTTAAGAGATATTACATGTGGTCTTGGTGGGACCGGCAATGGCATACCCAGACAAAGTGGTTTCGATATAACAGTTGCTTCAGAAATTATGGCAGTATTTTGTCTAGCACCAGATATTGATGATCTACAAAAAAGGATAGGAAATATCGTTATAGGCTATACAAGATCTAATGAGCCTGTAAGAGCAAAACAGCTGAAAGCTGATGGAGCAATAACCGCATTATTAAAAGATGCATTTCAACCAAACTTAGTACAAACTCTTGAAAATAATCCTGCATTCATACACGGTGGGCCTTTTGCTAATATTGCGCATGGTTGTAATTCTGTTGTTTCAACTAAGTTAGCATTAAAACTTGCTGATTATGTTGTCACGGAAGCTGGATTTGGAGCTGACCTAGGCGCTGAGAAGTTTTTTGATATTAAGTGCAGAAAATCAGGCTTAAAACCGGACGCTGTTGTTTTAGTTGCTACCACTAAAGCTTTAAAAATGCATGGCGGCATTACAAAAGATAACCTTTATTTAGAGAATGTAGATGCTGTAACAATGGGCTGCAAGAATCTTGGAAGACATATTGAAAATATTGGAAAATTTGGAGTCCCTGTTATTGTTGCGATAAATGACTACGTAACTGACACAGAAAGCGAACATGCTGCAATCATTAATTATTGTAAAAATATTGGTGTTCAATGCAAAATTTCTTCTCATTGGGAAAAAGGCGGTGAAGGCGCAGCGGATCTTGCAGAAGAGGTGGCAAAAATTGCTGATTCAAATTCTGCTGAATTTAAAACTTTATATGATAATAAAATGTCTCTTTGGGATAAGACCCAATACATAGCACAAAATATTTATGGTGCTGCAGATATAATTGCTGATAAAAAGGTAAGAAATCAATTTAAGAAATTAGAAGATGATGGATTTGGCGAATACCCAATATGTATGGCCAAGACTCAATATAGCTTTTCAACAGACCCATTATTAATGGGTGCTCCATCAGGACATGATGTTCCAATCAGGGAAGTCCGTTTATCAGCAGGCGCAGAATTTATTGTGGTTGTTTGCGGTGAAGTCATGACGATGCCAGGGTTGCCAAAAATACCAGCTTCGGAAAATATAAATGTGGATGATAAAGGATTAATTCAAGGATTATTTTAGATTATAATTAAAATTAAGTAGGAGAAATTAAATGAAAATACTTTGTATCTTATATGATGACCCAAAGGACGGAATGCCTTCAAGCTATCCGTTAAAGGAGCTTCCTAAACTAGAAAAATACCCTGATGGTATGACATTACCAAGTCCTAAAGGAAGAGATTTCATACCTGGTGAACTACTCGGTTGTGTATCTGGTGAGTTAGGTTTAAGAAAGTTTTTAGAAGAAAGAGGTCACACACTAGTGGTTACGTCTGATAAAGACGCCGAAGGTTGTGTTGCAGATAAAGAATTAGTTGATGCTGATATTGTAATTTCACAACCATTTTGGCCGTATTATCTAACAAGAAAAAGAATGGAAAGTGCACCAAATCTAAAAATGGCAATTACAGCTGGCATTGGTTCTGATCATGTCGATTTACAGGCCGCAATGGACCATAAAGTGGATGTCGTTGAGGTGACCTACTGCAATTCAAGATCAGTTGCAGAACATATTGTTATGATGATTTTATCTTTAGTTAGAGATTATCATAATCAACATAGCATAGTGAATGAAGGAGGTTGGCATATCGCTGACGCTGTTAAAAGATCTTATGATGTAGAAGGTATGCATGTAGGCACAATTGCTGCCGGTCGTATTGGTTATGACATGTTAAGAAAAATGCATCCTTTTGATGTGCATTTACATTATTTTGATAAACATAGATTAACTCCAGATCAAGAACAAGCACTGAATCTAACCTATCATGATTCAGTTGAATCTCTGGTTGCTGCTTGTGATGTTATTAATATAAGTTGCCCTCTTCATCCTGAAACAGAACATTTATTTAATGATGAGTTAATTAGTAAATGTAAACCCGGTGCATACATTATTAATACTGCCAGAGGAAAGATTTGTGATAAGGACGCTATTGTAAGAGCATTAGAATCAGGCCATTTAAGTGGATATGCAGGGGATGTTTGGTTCCCTCAGCCGGCACCGAATGATCATGTTTGGAGAACAATGCCACATCACGGAATGACTCCACACACATCAGGCACTTCCTTATCGGCCCAGGCAAGATATGCTGATGGAGTTAGAGAGATATTGGAGTGCTTATTTGATGGCGAAGAAATAAGAAATGAGTATTTAATTGTTCAAGACGGAGACCTTGCAGGTATGGGTGCTCATTCTTACACCAAAGGTACAGCAACGGGCGGTTCAGAAGAAGCAGCTAAGTTTAAAAAGTAGATAAGAAATGAAAAGTTTTTAAAATCGCTAGGAGTTTAGATTAATGAAAACACAAGCTGCTGTAGCTTTTGAAGCAGGCAAGCCTTTAGAGATATGTGATGTTGACCTAGAGGGCCCAAAAGAAGGTGAGGTGCTAGTAGAACTAAAAGCTACCGGTGTTTGCCATACAGATGCTTTTACTTTAAGCGGCCAAGATCCAGAAGGACTTTTTCCTTCTATTCTTGGTCATGAAGGAGCAGGAATAGTAGTTGAAGTAGGTCCAGGTGTCTCCTCTCTCAAAGCAGGTGATCATGTAATCCCTCTGTATACAGCAGAGTGTCGGAAGTGTGAATATTGCCTAAATCCTAAAACTAATCTTTGTCAGGCCGTAAGGGAAACCCAAGGTCAGGGAGTGATGCCCGATGGAACGAGCCGATTTTCTCTCAATGGCAAACCTTTAATGCATTACATGGGCTGTTCTACTTTTTCAAAATATACCGTCATACCGGAGATCTCTTTAGCCAAAGTCCGTGAAGATGCCCCTTTTGATAAGATCTGCTATATCGGATGTGGAGTTACAACAGGCATAGGTGCCGTTATTTTTCAGGCCAAAGTAGAAAAGGGTTCTACCGTAGCAGTATTTGGCCTCGGAGGCATTGGTCTGAATGTTGTTCAAGGTTCCAAACTAGCTGGTGCCAGCAGAATTATTGGTGTTGACATTAATCCTAAACGGGAGTCATTGGGTAAAAAATTTGGTATGACAGATTTCATCAACCCTAAAAAAGTCGATAATGTCGTAGATCAAATTATCCAAATCACAGGTGGTGTGGATTATAGCTTCGAATGTATTGGCAATGTTGATGTGATGCGTCAGGCTCTTGAATGTTGTCATAAAGGCTGGGGTGAGTCTTATATAATCGGTGTAGCAGGAGCAGGTCAAGAAATTTCAACTCGCCCCTTTCAATTGGTCACCGGTCGTTCTTGGAGAGGAACTGCTTTTGGTGGAGCTAGAGGTAGAACTGATGTACCAAAGATTGTGGATTGGTATATGGATCAGAAAATAAATATTGATGATTTGATCACTCACACCATGCCACTGGAAGATATTAATAAAGCTTTTGATCTTATGCATTCAGGGGAAAGTATTCGTTCAGTAGTGATTTATTAGTTCAGATAATATTCTTTAATAAGTATAATTCTAAGCATTTTATTATGTACAAGACATCGACAATAGTTTTAAGCCCTCGTGTGAGAAAGTCACCATACTTCGACTCAACCATAAAATATGGGGCGCAAGCTTTTTCAGTTTATAACCACATGTATATGCCCGTTAGTTTTGAAGGAACTGTCGAAGATTACAAAAACCTGTTGGATGGCGTTCAGTTGTGGGATGTGGGTGTCGAGCGTCAAGTGCAAATCAAAGGCCCTGATGCTGAGGCATTGTCACAGTTTTTAACTCCTAGAAATATTAAAAAATGCTCCAGAGGACAAGCAATGTATGCACCTTTGCTAGACTTTAAGGGAGGATTCATCAACGATCCAGTTATGCTAAAGATTGACGAAGATTGCTATTGGTTTTCTCTAGCTGATGGAGATGCTCTCTTATGGGTACAGGCTATAGCAGCGGGATATAAATTTAATGCAGACATCCATGAGCCTGATGTATCTCCGCTCCAAGTCCAAGGGCCCAATTCAACAAAATTGATGGTCAAGGTTTTTGGAGATTGGGTGAATGATCTGGGTTTTTATAGGTTTAAGGAAGTAAATCATGAGGGAATTCCCATGGTCATTGCAAGAATGGGTTATAGCAAAGAGCTTTGTTATGAAATTTTTCTTCAAGATCACTCCAAGGGGGATGAGTTATGGGAAATTCTTTGGCAAGCAGGTCAAGATCTAAATATCAGCGCGGGCTCACCAAATATAATTCTAAGACTGGAAGGTGGAATACTGAGTTACTTAGCTGACATAGATAGAACCAACAACCCCTATGAAGTTGGTTTAGATCGGATGGTTGATCTCGATCAAGAAGATGATTTTATTGGTAAAGAGGCTTTGCGTGAAATAAGCCTTAAAGGCCCAGCAAAGAAATTAATGGGCGCTGAGATTCAAGGTGACCCCATAAAAGTCTTTAATGAAGAACATTGGCCTGTTTCGATTGATGGCAAGACAGTTGGGTCGATGAATGCTTTGGTTTACTCACCAAGACTTGATAAGAATATATGTTATACGATTCTAAATATTGAGCATGCTAAGAGCGGACAAGAAATAATTATCTCTTCTCCAGAGAAAGAGCTCATGGCAACAACAGTTGATCTTCCGTGGCTTGTGAGGGTTTAGAATTTAAATTACTTATCTTTCCAATCAGGTGATCTTTTTTCTATGAATGCATTAATGCCCTCTTTTGCATCACGTTTTAATAAATTATCTGTCATGGTCTTAGACGTATATTTATAGGCTTCAGATAAATCCATTTCAGCTTGAGCGTAAAAGGCTTTCTTTCCAGTTGATACTGTCATCGTTGATTTGCTAGCAATCTTTTCAGCTAATTTGTCTACTTCTAAGGTTAGTTCTTCTTTTAGAACCGTATTATTGATTAACCCTATTTCTTTAGCTTTATCAGCATTGATAAAATCGCCAGTAAGAAGCATTTCCATAGCATTTTTTTTGTTAACATTTCTAGAAAGAGCAACCATAGGAGTTGAGCAAAATAAACCGAGATTTACCCCAGGTGTAGCAAACTTAGATTCATGAGAAGCAATTGCAAGATCACAACTTGCAACTAATTGACAACCAGCAGCTGTAGCAACTCCATCAACTTCAGCAATAACCGGTTGTGGTGCATTTACTATTAATTGCATCAATGCAGAACAAGAATCAAAAAGGTTTTTAAAATAAACTTCACCGCCATCTTCGTTATCTCTAGCGGCTGTTATTTCTTTTAAATCATGCCCTGAAGAAAATACATTTCCATTTGCTGCTAGAACTATAACTCTTGTGGATTGATCTGAAGAAGCGCCTTTAATCTCATCCATTAACACGCTCATCATGCTCTCAGATAAAGGGTTCTTTTGATCTGAGTTATTCATGATAAGACGCAATACTCCCTTATCAGATTTTTCTTTAATTAATATATTTAAATTCTCATTCATGCCAAATCTATTAAAAGCTATTTTTTTCTACTAATCTAATATTGTTTTGCTAATTCTATTTTTGGGCATCTATTCATGACAACTCTTAGACCGGCTTTTTTTGCTAATTCTGAAGCCTCTTCATTGATAATACCTAATTGTGTCCAAAGGACTTTTGCTCCTATTTGGATTGCTTCTTTGGTTATTCCAATAACAGCGTCTTCAGCCCTGAAAACGTCAACCATATCGATCTTTTCTGAAACAGAACTTAGATCCGCATAGCATAACTGCCCTAAAATAAAATTTCCTTCTTCATTAGGATTGATTGGAAATATTTGATAACCGTGTTGAATAAGAACTTCCATAACCTTATAGCTATCTCTAGCATGATTCCCACTAGCTCCAACTACTGCAATAGTTTTAACCTCTTGAAGTATTTCTCTTATATACGTTTCAGAATAATCATCAATCATTTTGAACCTCTCTCACCCAATCAGAGGTTTGTTTAATGCCTCCAAATGGGAAAAAATGGACTTGCTCAATGTTAAATTTAGGATCTTTAGCTTTGTGTTCGGCTAGTTCCCTTAGGACTTGTGTTGGTTTGTAAGGCAATAATAGTTTTGTTATATCTTTTGCTCTTTTAGTAAGAATTTTCATCGAAGAACCTATTCCACATTCAACCGAGAATTTGAGTAATGTTTGGAGTTTTGCTGGTCCGGCTACACCAATATGGATAGGAATATCAATTCCGCCTTCCTTAATATCATCCGCCCATTTTTTTACAACATTGGCATCAAAGCAAAATTGAGTAGTTATTGCCATTTTAGCATCTGTTCTTTTAAAAAATTCTTGCTTCCACGACAGAGCTTCAGATACATTTTTGATTCCACCACCAGGATCTATATCTTTATTCCCATCAGGATGTCCTGCTATATGGAGTCTTTTAAAACCAGCTTTATCAAATAGACCTGATTCAATCAATTGGATAGAGGAATCATAGTCTCCTTTTGGTTCATTCGAGCCTCCTGCTAGCAAAAGCGCTTCATCCACTCCAGCCTCATTCTGATACATAGAAAGCCAGTCACTTAGCATAGCTTGATTTTTAATAACTCTAGCTGGGATATGAGGCATCACGGTGAAACCTTCATGACTAAGCCTTTTAGCTGCAGCAACCATTTGTGCAATATCTTCGTTTTTTAGATGGGCTAAATAAACTCTAGTGCTTTTAGGCAAAATATCTCCAAAAGAGTCAATTTTGGCAACAGTCTTTGGAATAACTTCAATAGAATATCCTGAGATAAAGTCTTTTAAATGTGTATTAATCATATTTTCCATCAAAATTAACTACGTTTCTAATTTTAGGGGGCCCCTCTACACATTTTAGATTAATGCTATATGAATCGGGATGTGAACGAGGTTGATAAAAACTTTTTATTCCACAATTTTTACAAAATAAATGCTTCGCTGTTTTGGTTCCAAAAGAATACTTAGCAATTAGTTCGCTGCCTTTAATAATTTTGAAATCATCGTGGCGGATAAAAAGATGCTCATAGTCATGCATTTTACATATGGAGCAGTTACATTTCCAAATTTCAATAAACTCATTTGAATAAAATTTGAATTTAATTCCTCCACAATGGCATCCCCCAAAATACTCTTTCATGGTTTTTTATTTCCAAAGTCAATAGAGCTCTCTCTACTTCGTCACCCTCTTCAAATCCTTAAAGGTAAAGTATTTCCTCTTTAATAATTTATTATAAATAATTGCAAACAGAATTATAAAAGATGCTCCCACTGCAACCGGCATTAGTACAAAGCCTATCCCTTTTGCACCAAGAACAGCAATGATGGGGTTAGCCCCAGCAGGTGGATGAACAGTCTTGGTTGTCATCATTAAGAATATTGCTAACCCAACTGCCAATCCTATACTGAGAAAAGAAAAACCTAATATTGAGAAAACAAAGACTCCTGATAAAGCAGATAATATATGACCAAATAAAATATTTTTTGGATGAGCCAAGGGACTTTCATGAGCCGCCATAACTAAAACCATGCTTGCCCCAAATGGCGGTATTAGCCATAAATTACTTTCGTCGAAAGAATTGAGATATGCAAGTACAGAAATGCATAAAAATGCTCCGAAAGAAGAAATAATATTATTTTTCATATAAATAGCATACCTAGCATCAATATAATTGAGTGATTATTTAATTCGTCACCCGAAACTACTCCCACTCAATAGTTGCATTATTTAAAACATCAAAAAAATCAATGCTTTTAAGGGTATTGAAATAGACTTTGTAACTTTCGTGTAACTCTTAACTCTAGGTTTTGGTTCTATCATAAATCAGATGTGCTACCGCGATAAAAATAGGGCCAACCACCGCAAAAACTGCAACTAATCCGAACATATTGAATAATACATTTCCAATGCCTAGATCAGCTACGTTCAAAAATGGATAAGGGTAAACATTGGTTAATAAACCACGGATGATTGATGTCACTCCATACACGGCAGGAAATATGAGCCAATAGGGAAGATGTTTATAGAAAATCGGTCGCTTTTCAG
>CAJJAM010000010.1 GCA_905182235.1 SAR86 cluster bacterium SAR86B
GAAAATTAACTCCCTTAACCACGCGACCATTATCTACATCAAGACAAGGTATTATTCTCTTAGCTACTGTCATTTCCTTTATTGTGCTTCTGCAATTGCTTCTTCAAGACTAAAAGCATTTTCGTAAAGCGATCGACCGCAAATAACGCCTTCTAGATTTACATTACTTCTTGATAGCTCTCTAATATGATCCAAGGAGGAAACGCCTCCTGAAGCAATAACTGGGATGGTTGTGCTTCTTGCCAACTCAACAGTGGCTTCCACATTGGGACCTGACATCATTCCATCTTTTGAAATATCCGTGTAAATGATGGAAGAAATTTTTACATCAGAAAGGGAGTTTAATAAATCTAGTGGTGCAATAGAGCTTTCTTCGACCCAGCCCTCTGTTTTAAGTTTGCCTTCATAGGCATCAAGAGCAAGGACAATACTTTCAGGATAAGTCGAGCTAAGTTGTCGTAAAATCTCTGGCTCCTTTATAGCTGACGTTCCCATCACTATTCTTGAAATACCAGAATCAAGATATAACGCAGCCGACTCTAGATTACGTATGCCGCCGCCAACCTGTATTACCTTATCTTTAAATTCAGAAGCTATTTCCAAGATGACCTCTTGATTAACAGGCTTGCCTTGAATTGCTCCGTTAAGATCTACTAAGTGAAGCATTTCAGCTCCCTTAGCAAACCATTGTCTTGCCATATCAATGGGGTGTTCAGAAAAAACAGTTTCCTGATCCATCCTTCCTTCCTTAAGTCGGACGCACTTTCCTGATTTAATATCTATTGCTGGAATTATTATCATCTATCACCTTCCCAATTAATAAAATTTTTATAAAATTGAAGGCCTACTTTTTGACTCTTTTCTGGATGAAATTGAACAGCGAAGATATTCTTCTTAGCCAGCGCTGAAATAAATTCAGACCCATGACAAGTTGTTCCTATTGCATCCAAAGAACTGTCACATGCGTAGCCATGAACAAAGTAGAAAAAACTGTTATTGGGAATATCTGTCCACAAGAAATGATCGGATTTTTGTAATACTTGATTCCAGCCCATGTGCGGAACTTTTACAGTTGAGGTACTGGGTATCCTGCGAACCTTGCCATCCAATAAGTTAAACCCATTAATTCCATTATTCTCTTCACTTGATTCAAGTAACATCTGCATTCCAACACAAATAGCAAGCGTTGGCTTCTCAGCCATATTTCTTAGAACAACCTGATCAAGGTCATTATTCGATAGAGCTTCCATACAGTCTTTAATAGCCCCAACTCCAGGCAAAACTATCTTGTCTGAATTTTCTATTTCACTTTTTTTTGAAGTGACTAGAATTTGATCTGAAGGAGAAACCTTTATAAGGGCCTTGCTGACTGAATGAAGGTTTCCCATACCATAATCAATTACAGCTATTGTATTCATAAAAAAATTTCTTATGGGGTTACAAAGAACCTTTGGTAGAGGGAATGGCCCCCTCTGATCTCTTGTCTAGTTCTAAAGCCATCCTCAAGGATCGGCCAAAAGCTTTAAAAATTGTTTCTATCTGATGGTGGGTATTGTCTCCACTAAGATTATCTATATGAAGCGTTACAAAAGCATGGTTACTGAAAGACTGGAAAAAGTGTTCGAACATACCAACCTCCATATTACCAACGGTATCCTTTGCAAATTTAACGTTCATAAATAAGCCGGGTCTACCTGAAAAATCTAAAACTACCCTCGACAACGCTTCATCAAGAGGCACGTAAGAATGTCCGTATCGTCTTATGCCTTTTTTATCTCCAACAGCTTTATTAAAGGCCTCTCCTAAAGTAATGCCTATGTCTTCTATAGTATGGTGATCATCTATATGCAAATCGCCTTTAGCTTTTATATCTAAGTCAATCATGCCGTGACGTCCTATCTGATCCAACATGTGCTCTAAAAAAGGCAACCCAGTTGAAAAAGACGTTTTCCCAGTTCCATCAAGGTTAATCTTAATTACAACTTCTGTTTCTGAAGTTCCGCGTGTTATTTCTGCTTTTCTCATTTTTCTATCAATCAATAAAAAGGGCGCGCATTATAGCGGATATAGATAAACTCTTCATATAAGGTCATATAAAATCTTAAAACTGAATGAACACTTTTAGCAACAGAGTAATTAAATGGCACGGAAAAAGCGGTAGAAAAGACTTACCCTGGCAAATTGATAAAAATCCCTACAAAGTTTGGATATCAGAGGTAATGCTCCAGCAGACTCAAGTCAATACTGCAATGCCCTACTTTAATGCCTTCATGGAACGCTTTCCAAACATAGGCATTCTGGCTGATAGTTCAATAGACGATGTTCTTAGCTATTGGTCGGGTTTGGGTTATTACGCCAGAGGAAGAAACATTCATAAAACAGCATGTATTTTAAAGAATGATTACTCTTCTTCACTGCCCTGCTCATTAATCGAACTTGAATCACTTCCCGGCATAGGAAGATCTACTGCTGGGGCAATCTATTCATTGGGATTTAATAAAAGTGCTCCTATCTTAGATGGTAATGTTAAAAGAGTACTTTCTAGGCATAAGAGAATTAATGGGATTTTAAAAAAAACCGCTACTATTAATAAACTCTGGAAAATATCTGAAGAATTACTTCCGAGTAAAAATCACGAAATATACACTCAAGGCATTATGGACCTTGGAGCTACCGTGTGCACTAGAAGTAACCCCAACTGCTCCTTGTGTCCTGTCGAACAAGACTGTCTTGCTAGAATTCATGATGAAGCTACTTTGTTGCCTAACAGAGGCCCTTCAAAGAAGAAGAAGGAAAAAGAAGTTTTTTGGCTTATACCCAAAGATGAAAATGATAATGTGTACTTAGAAAAAAGAGAAGAGAAAGGAATTTGGGGCGGCTTATGGTCCTTTATAGAGTCTGACGGAGAGGAAGAATTAAATAAAATTTTTAAGATCAAATTTCGTTCAAATAAATCATCTATAAAAAAATACAAAGAAATTGAGCACAGCTTTAGCCATTACGATCTTAAGGCAAAGGTATTTATAGTGTCTCTTAAAGGAAAACCAACCACTAAAACCAACACAGAATCTATATGGACTAACTCTAAAGAGTTACAATCAATTGGCACGCCAAAGCCAATACAAAAATTAATAACTGAGATGAGCCAACATGGTTAGATTAGTAAACTGCAAAAAACTGAAAAAAGAATTACCGGGACTTGAAGGACCTCCATATCCAGGTCCTAAAGGTGAAGAAATCTTTCTTAACGTTTCACAACAAGCTTGGGATGAATGGCTAGAACATCAAAAAATGTTAATTAATGAAGGACAATTAAATTTGATGGATAGAGGATCAAGGAAATGGCTCAATACACAAATGGAGTTATTTCTATCAGGAGAAGAGTATGCCAAACCTGAAGGTTATCGACCTGAAAAGTAAATCCTACTTCTTTAGCGGAGAATATTTGTATACAATCCTCAAACCTTTAATGCCCAGATAGCTCAGTCGGTAGAGCAAAGGACTGAAAATCCTTGTGTCGGTGGTTCGATTCCACCTCTGGGCACCACTTCCTAAACATGTTCTAATTAAAAGATTAGTAAATGAATTTTTTTAATAAAAAAAATAAACTTTTTCCGCCCATCGAACCTTTTGATTCTGGTTTTATAGATAAAGGGGTTCATAAAGTTTATTACGAACAGTGTGGTAATCCAACCGGAAAGCCAGCCATATTTTTGCACGGCGGACCTGGCGGTGGAGCAGGAAAATTATCAAGACGTTTTTTTGATCCAAAAAAATATCGAATAATACTTTTTGATCAGAGGGGGTGCGGGAAAAGCAAACCGCATGCTTGTTTGGAAGACAATACCACTTGGCATCTTATTGAAGATATTGAGTCGATAAGAGAAAAACTTAATATTCAAAAATGGTTGGTTTTTGGTGGGTCATGGGGAAGCACACTTTCTATAGCGTACGCTCAAAAACATCCAGATAGAGTGAGTGAAATGGTTCTTAGGGGTATTTTTATGTTAAGACAAAAAGAGCTTCAATGGTTTTATCAGTATGGTGCAAGCGAGCTGTACCCTGAAGCATGGAAAGGTTTCATCGAAGAAATTTCTGAAGAAAAGAGGTCTGATCTTATTGAAGCTTATAGATATATTTTTAATGGTGAAGACGAAGAAAAAAAACTATCTGCAGCAAAAGCATGGTCAAAATGGGAAGCATCAACTAGCTTTATAAACCACAACCCTGAAGCTGTGAAAGATTCTATTGGAGCAGAATTCGCATTGGCTTTTGCACTCATTGAGAACCATTACTTTGTTAATAAAGGATTTTTAGAAAACGAAAATCAACTTTTAGATAATATTGATAGAATTAGGCATATTCCCACAGTAATTGTTCAAGGAAGATATGACGCAGTGTGTCCAGCCACTACTGCCTATGAACTCCATTCCAGGTGGCCTGAATCTGAATTGACAATTGCACCTTTCTCTGGACATTCAGCCTTTGAAAAAGAAATAACAAATGAATTGATAAAAGCCACAAATCAATTTGTAAAACATTAACAAAATTAAATTATTCTTTTTACAAGAGATTTATCATAAACTCGTTACATGGGGATAAAACATCTAAATTCAGATGCACATGTTGATGAGATTCTAGAAATTCTTGAAGAAGATGCTGGTGTGATAATCGATGATGTCCTTACCAAGGATCAGCTTAATAATATCACCCAAGATATACATCCTTTCTTGGGAAACACCAGAGAAGGAAAAGACGAGTTTACAGGCTTCAAAACTAAGCGAGTGGGAGCCTTGATGGCCAGATCGCCTGAATGTAGGAATTTAGCGCTTGATCCATTAATCAATGAAGTTTCAAAAAGATTTCTAGAGCCTCACGGTGAAGGATACCAATTGCATTTTACTTCAGCGATTAATATAGGTCCCGGTGAGACTCAACAAATCTTGCATAGAGACAGAGGGGTTTGGGGCGGCTATATTCCAAGAAAAATTGAAACTCAACTAAGTACGGTTTGGGCGATAACGGATTTTACAAAAGAGAACGGAGCCACCCAACTAGTTCCTGGTTCTCATAAGTGGAATAAGAATCGAGAGCCTACTGATGAAGAAATTGATTACGCAGAAATGAATGCCGGTTCTGTCTTTATTTATACTGGTTCAGTTATGCATGCAGGCGGCAATAACATTTCTGATGAAAACAGAATGGGAGTCTTCATCCACTATGCACCCTCATGGCTTAGACAAGAAGAAAATCAGTATTTGTCTTGTCCGCCTGAAATAGCAAAAACCTTAGACCCTGAACTCAGATCTTTGATGGGATATTCAAAAGGTGGCTATGTGTTAGGCTTTTTTACTGACCCTTACGATAAGGAAGGAAAACTTGAATCAGTTTCTCCAGAAAAGATTTTTGGAGACTCTGCCGACAAATTTGAAAACCTGACGACTCCAGACAAGCTTGTAAAAGAATCATCTTAGTATTTATTTTATAAAAACTAATAACTACAAAAATTAAGGAAGCTAGTGGACACGAGAACACAAGAGTTCCTTAATGATCCTATACTTCCATTGCTTGCTAGGATGGCTGCACCTAATACAATAGCTTTTTTTATACAGGCAATTGTCGTGCTGACTGAGGTCTGGTTTATTAGTAAATTAGGAACCACTTCACTTGCAGCTGTTGCTTTGGCTTTTCCTATTCTAATGATAACTCAGCAAATGGCTTTCGGCGCCTTAGGGGGAGCCGTGACATCTTCTATAGCCAGAAGCATTGGTACCGGGGATACAGAAAGGGCTGAAAAATTATTATGGCACTCCTTGTTAATAGCCAGTTGTGGTGCTCTTGTTTTCCTCTTGGCCTTCCTTCTTGGAGGGGAATCTTTACTAAGAATTCTTGGGGGGAAAGGTCCGTTATTAGAAGAATCATTATCTTATTGCATGATCTTTTTAAGTGGAGGGATAGTGATATGGCTATCAGGGAGTTTAAGTGCTGCACTGAGAGGAATGGGCAATATGCTCTATCCCGCTATGTTGATGAGCATAAGTTCAGGAATACAGGTCATCCTCTCTGGAGGATTTATTCTTGGGTGGTTTGGTTTTCCTAAACTTGGAATAGCAGGTGCTGCTGTTTCCGCACTGGCTGGCGGAAGCTTTATGTCATTAATGATGTTCTTAAAACTTTCTAGTTCATCTAGCAAAATTAATTTAAGAATCTCAAGCTTCTCTTTTGAAAAAGAGTTATTTAAAGATATTCTTGATGTCTTTTTACCTGCGTCTTTAGCCCCTGTGTTTACTGTTGGAACGGTTCTAGTGCTAACCGGTCTTGTTGGTCAATTTGGAACTGCAGCTCTGGCAGGCTACGGAATAGGTTCTAGAGTTGAATTCTTAATGATTCCCTTGGTGTTTGGGATTGGCACTGCCATGACTGCCATGGTGGGAACAAATATCGGTGCTAAGAATATTGAACGTGCTGAAAGAATTGGTTGGCTTGGAGGTATTTCTGCCGGATTTTTTGCAGGGATAATTGGAATAGTTCTTGCACTCACTCCTGAACTTTGGATAAATTTTTTCGCTTCAGATGAAGCCACTTATTTGGTGACTAAACAATACATCCAGGCCGTAGGATTCTGTTATGGCTTTCAGGGACTGGGGCTATCTCTTTACTTTGCCTCTCAAGGGGCCAGTGCCATGAAATGGCCTATTATAGCTACAGTTACTAGATTTACTGTTGCTGCACTGGGTGGATGGGCGGCTATCTATTGGTTCTCAAGCGGTCTAGCAGGAATCTTTTATTCTGCTGCCATAGCAATGACTCTCTTTGGATTGATGTTGTTAATTTCTTTGAGAATGGGAGCGTGGAGAAAATCTTAACGGACTCTTATATTCTCAATTTCTCTAGATTTAAGTGCGGGAAGTCCTCCGGGCTGATAAGTAATAATGTATGCCCTTCTCTGAGTATTTGTAGAGTTTGGCTCTGAGCCATGAACAATGTGAGGGTTAAAAAAGACTAAAGACCCAGCGCTTATCTCGAGAGATACTTCATTGGTTACATCGAATGCATTAGGGTCGGTATAAAAACCACCTAACTGTGTCCCATCATTTGTACCTGGCAGACATCCGCTTGTATGACTCCCTCTTATAACCTTAAAACATCCATTTTCTAAAGTTGCATTGTCCAAAGATAAGTAGACATTCGGTAAAAGATCCACATTTTCACTGTCATGCAGCCAGTATGGAGAATCTTGGTGCCATCCAAACCCCGTGCCCTCTTTTGGTCTCTTAAGATTCAGCTTATCAGTCCATAGACTTATCAACTTCATGCCTATAATGTCTTGAATTGGATTAACCAATCTTGGATCTGCTGTTAGCTCTCTCAGCTCTTCATCCAGCTGGTGAGCTGGCTCAATTACCCTTATTGTTTCAGAATCTAAACCTG
>CAJJAM010000011.1 GCA_905182235.1 SAR86 cluster bacterium SAR86B
GATCTGAGCGATAGAAATAACCTTTCTCTGGTTGTGGGTCAGGCGTAATGTACTTATCAAGTTTATCCAGTTCAGTTTTTAATAAATCTTCAAGTTCAGAAGCTCCGTAACCTACAACGATAACATCTTTAGTCCTACCTACAGGCAAGACGGCATCAAAGTTGTAACCAGCGACTACTTTCGAAAGGTCTATAGGAGGGTATTCAGCAAAATATTGAGACCCCAAGAGTCCAGATTCTTCCGCTGTAACGGCCAAGAACAACAGAGATCTCTCGGTCTCTATTGATTTGAAATAGTTAGCAAGTTCCAGTATCCCTGCTACGCCAGATGCGTTATCGACAGCTCCGTTGTAAATGTGGTCATTGGTATCGGAATGTTCATCTTTGGTTCCTAAGTGATCCCAATGGGCCATCATCAAAACATATTCGTCTGGGTGTTTGATGCCCGTTTTAACTCCAGCAACGTTATGAGAATTGGCAAAACTTATCTCATTAAAAAGAGTGGCATTGGCTTTTAAATCTCCCATAGGCACAGCGGTAAAGTTTTTATCCAGAGCCTGCTTCTTCAGCTCTACCAAATCCAATCCTGATTCAGCAAAAAGTTCTTTTGCGACTTCTGAAGTTATCCAGCCTTCTATTTTTACTCTGCTGGCCCCCATGTCTTCGCGTTTAAGATCTATTTGCTTACCTGTCCAACTTGTTTCAACTACCTGCCAAGGGTAAGCAGCCGGAGCAGTTTCATGAATAATTAAGACAGCTTCTGCTCCTTGTCTCGCTGCCTCTTCAAATTTATAAACCCAACGACCGTAGTAAGTCATAGCTTTACCTTTGAATAAATCAGGGTCTTCTAAGTAAAAACCTGGATCATTAATCAACATAACAAGAGTTTTCCCGCTAACATCTATGCCTTTGTAATCGTTCCATCCGTATTCCGGAGCTACAATTCCGTATCCAACAAATACTAAATCGCTAGATTTTATAGAAATTTTTTCTTTTACTTGTTTACTCCAAAACACAGATTCATTTCCGGCCGACAGTTTTCTTATTCCTTCTCTTGTTTTGATGCTAAAAGAAGATTTATTAACGTCCACAACCATTTTGCTTAACGGTACATCAAGAAAGAAATCATCTTTTATGGGAACCAGACCTGATTCTAAGAATTGATCTTTTAAGTAATTTTTAGTTTTTTCTCCGCCCTCTGTGCCTGGAGCTCTTCCGCCAAATTCATCCGAAGCTAGAATTTTAATGTGCTTGTGTAAGTTCTCTTCATTTATAGAGTTTTCATACGAACAAGCTCCAAGAATTATAAGTGTTAGAGTTATTAAGATTATTTGTTTCATAATTTTTCCTTAAGCTCTTCGTATTGAAAGTCCGCCATCAACCGGTAGAGCAACCCCATTAATGAAAGATGATGCAGGTAAGCACAAGCTAAGAGTAGCGTGGGCTACTTCCTCAGGTTCTCCATATCGTTTAAGACCAACGCGTCTCCTAGCAAAAGTAGCTTTATCTTTTGTGTCGATGTGTGCAGTCATGTTTGTGTTGATAGGACCAGGGCAAACACAATTAACATTGATGCCTTGTGGTCCCAGTTCAACAGCCAAGGAACGAGTTAATCCTATGACTCCATGTTTTGCTGCGGTATAAGGGCTAACAAAAGCAGTTGCACCAAATCCTTCAGTTGAAGAAATGTTTACTATTCTTGCAGCATCTGATTTTAAAAGGTGAGGCAATGATGCTCTTATAAGGTTTACTTGACCGGTGAGAACCACATCCAAGGTGGTTTGCCAATGATGATCATAGTCTTCATCTTCAATTGTGGTCGGTGAAGATATACCCGCGTTATTTATAAGATGATCTAAATGACCAAATTCCTTTATGGCCAAATCCAACGCGTCTTTAATGCTATTTTTATCAGTTACATCAAGCGGGATTCCAATGCATTCTCCTCCTGAAGAATTAATTTGCTTGGCAACTTGGCTCACGTTCTCTTCGTTTATGTCAGTAGCAATTACTTTGGCTCCTTCAGATGCAAAAACTAAAGCCGTAGCTTTGCCCATGCCACTGCCAGCACCAGTTATTAAAGTAACTCTGCCTTTGACTGATCTTGATAAATTTTTAAATCCTTCCATAAAAAATATTAGTTTGAGTTATTCTTATAGATATTAGAATATAGGACAGTAAAACACTAATATTAAGGAAGAAAAATGACGGATCAAATAGCCACTTTAACTAGCGATGGAGACGTTTCTATAATCACTCTTAATGATGGAAAGGCAAATGTCTTTTCACCTGAGATGAGTAAAGCCGTAAGTAGCCTATTAGATCAGGTGCCTGAAGACAAAGGTTCGTTGGTGATTACCGGAAGGCCAGGTATTTTTTCTGCAGGGTTTGATTTAAAGATTATTTCTTCAGGAGATTCTGATGCCGTGGCTTCAATGGTCAAAGCAGGATTTACTTTACTAGCAAGGATTTATAATTTTCCAAGACCCGTTATTGCAGCATGCAGCGGACACGGTGTTGCTCTGGGAGCTTTTTTATTGTGTTGTGCCGATTATCGTATTGGAGCTAAAGGGCAGTTCATAGTTCAGGCTAATGAGACAAGAAATAATATGTCTATCCCTACACCGATTCTGGAAATCTCAAAATCCAGGATAGCTAAGACCCATTGGTATAGAGCCATTTTAAATGCTGAAGCTTATCCGGTGGAAAATGCTATCGAACCAGGATACTTAGACGAAGTTACTGACGCAGAGAATCTCATGAATAGAGCCATGGAAGTTGCTAATGATCTAGCAACACTAGGACATCCTCACTACAAGATAACCAAAGATTTAGATCAGAAAGAAACGCTTAAAAGAATCCACGATGCTATAGGAGAAAATACTAGTCTCTAAAAAAGTAAAATATTACTTTCTTAGTTTTTTCTTTTTGTTAATCTACGCATCCCAAAGTGGGGCCATAGCTCAGCTGGGAGAGCGCATCCCTTGCACGGATGAGGTCGTCGGTTCGATCCCGACTGGCTCCACCATTCCTTCTTTTTTAATTACTTATAGGGTAAAAACAAATATAGTAATATTAATTTTCAGGTAATTAATATTTACTTATGATTGAGATTAAAAAAGATTCAGTAATATTATCAACAGGTTCAAATAAGCAATACGATTTACCATTTTTATGGTTAAGAGATAATTGTCAATGTGATGAATGTAGAATTACAGAGACTCAAGAGAAACAGTTTCTTTTGCATACAGTCCCAGTAGATATCTCTCCTAAGAGTGTTGAAATAAAAGATGAAAGCCTATTTATTTTGTGGCCTGATAATCACCAATCGGTAATCCCATTAAATAAAATAGAAGAAAGTGGCAAACCCAGATATCCAGAACATAAGTTATGGACAAGTAAATTCACTCCTACAAAGTTTGATTGGTCCGAATTTTTGGACAATCAAGGGATTGCCTTGGATGCACTAAAAACTTTTATTAGTTTTGGAGTAATTATTTTGAACAATGCACCAAAGGAACCAAATTCATTAGAACTTTTATCAAAAAGATTTGGACCAATTCATGAAACATTATTTGAAAGGATTCATAATGTTTCTGTAACCGGACATGTCTATAATGTTGCTCATACTTCAAAGGGACTTTCTCCTCATAATGATTTTGCAAGCTATAAGTCTCAACCAAGTGTTCAAGCTCTTCACATGCTAGAAAATGAATGCGAAGGAGGAGAATTAATAATTGTAGATGGTTGGGAAGTCGTTGAGGATTTAAGAAAGGATAATCCTGAATATTTTAATATTTTAAAAGAGTTTAATGTTCCGTTCAGACAATTCGATGAAAATAATGAAACATATGCTGAGGCTCCTATTATTAAATGTTCATCTGATGGGTCTTTAGAAAGTTTTAGATTCTCAAATCAATTAATGCAGATGATAGATCCATCCAGAGAAGACGTAAAAAGTTTTTATAAAGCTTATCACGAAGTTTCCACTAGGGTTCATGACAACAAATATCGTTCAACTTTTAGATTGAATGGAGGAGAGGTATTAATTGTTGCAAGTTTAAGAGTTTTACATGCTCGAGAATCATTTATACCCAATGGTATAAGGCATTTACAGGATGCTTATTTTGTATATGATAATGCCCTAAATAACTATGTTATTTGATATCTTAGCGAGAAACAGCAGAACCTTATTTGCCTCTGAAACTACTATCCATAAGGGTTTCAAATTAGACTCCTATTGAGTGGAAGTAATAAAATGTTCAAAACAACTGATTTTTTATTCACAGCGGAAACTACACCTGATGTTACTACTGATCTTGCTGGAAGCGTTGGCAAGGTTGAAGAACTCGGCGTTGTTGCTGACGCTGTAAACGTAACAGACTCACCAAATTACAAAAGCCGTTTGAACAGTTTGTTGGTTGCTTCAGAGATTCGAAGAAGTGGATTAGATGTCATTTTGCAACTAACGGGTAGGGACAGAAACCAGATTGCGTTGGAGTCCGTATTGCTTGGTGCGCTGTCAGTTGGTGTAAACAAAGTTCTTTGTTTAAGCGGAGATCAGCCAGACAAGAATGGACCTGTGGTTGTTAATGAATTTAATAGTAACGGATTGATTGAGCTATGTAAGGTCATCTCAGGCGGAGCGCTGACCGACGGAACAAAAATAAAAAACCCTCTACCGATTTATCCCGGTGCGGCGGATGATTTATACGATCAACTCTCAAAACCAGAAGCGCTTAGTAAATTAGCTACGAAGATCAAGCAAGGAGCGAATTTCATTCAAACTCAATATTGTTTTGATTATGAGGTTATCAAAAAATATTCGGATAAATTGAACGATCATGGTTCCTTTAACAATTGTAAGGTACTGATTGGAATGGGCCCTTTAAAATCAGCCAAGCAGGGCGACTGGATGCGAAAAAACTTATGGGGTGTAAACATCTCTGATGAAATTCTGCACCGCTTAGAGGTTAGTGACTCGCCAGCGGAAACCGGTGAACAAATTTGTCGAGAACTGATAGAAAAAATTATCCAACTTCCATGTATTGATGGAGTTCATTTAATGGGTCCAAATTGTGAAAAAGGTTCGGCTAGAATAATTTCTCAATTTAGATGAGGTTCCGCAGAACAATCTATGATATTTCAAGTAAACCTCCATCTACTATTGAGTGGGAGTAAAAAAATTTGAAAAATTCTATTCAAGTTGAAATTGATTCGTTGGAGGAGAAAATCGAAGATAATAATCAAAGATTAGATGAAATACACAGCCTATTAAAAGCTTTTAAAA
>CAJJAM010000012.1 GCA_905182235.1 SAR86 cluster bacterium SAR86B
AGATTACAGATTGAGGACTCTTGAACAGCAAGAAATTTTTATAAATTCAAAAGATGACCTTGGCGATGAAAAGATTAAAAGGACATTTAATGAATTAACCCAAAATTTATACGAGGAAGGAAGAAACGTTGAAGTGCTTGGGAGAAAAATCAAAACCATAAGATTATCAAAAGGCCTCGTCTGGTTTTCCTTTAAAGAATTGTGTGAAGGTTTTAGAAGCTCTAAAGACTATATTGAGCTTTGCGTGGAGTTCCATACTGTTTTCGTATCGGGAATTCCCTTACTGGATTCCAAAAGTGATGACAGTACCAGAAGGTTTATAGCCCTTGTGGATGAATGCTACGAAAGAAACGTTAATCTCATACTATCTTCAGAGGCTCTAACAAAAGATCTATACTCAGGCCAAAAGATGAAAGAACCTTTTAAAAGGACAATCAGTCGTTTAGAAGAAATGAGGTCTAGAGATTATTTATCCAAACCTCATCTAGCTTAGCTATTAGACAGCAGCAAGGACTTTTATTTCAGGGGGTCCTGCCATAAACGCGCCCATCTCAGCTCCAAGAGCCCTAAAGTAATCTGTCTTTCCATGAGCATCTTGTGCCTCTTGATCTTTATACCTTTCAAGAAAAACATAGGTTGTTTCATTTTCTTTATACAAATCGTAATAAACAACACCATCTTCATTGGCGTTTACTTTTTCGACAAGTTGGTTTGCTACGGCTTCAAAATCAGCACCAGAACCTTCTTTAATATTTAATGTAGCTACAATTCCTATCATTTTATTTCTCCCTTTTTAGAATAAGATGTAGACTTTATTTCTATTTTAAAAAATTATCGAGCACTTTCTAATATGAATGAAATTGTAGTTATAGGATCTGGTCAAGCTGCCGTTCAAGCCGTGATGTCTTTAAAGAGGAATGAGTTCTCAGGTTCCATTAAAATTATTGGAGAAGAAGACCACCTTCCCTACCAGCGACCCCCTTTATCAAAGGATTTTTTGTTAGAAGGATACAAGCCTGAACGAGTGTCGTTAAAGAAAATAGAATTTTACGAGGAGAATGGGGTAGATTTAATTCTGGGCAAACGTGCAGAATCTATTGATGCGAGTTTAAAAGAAATAGTTCTTAGTGGTGAAATTAAAATTAATTATGACCAACTTATACTTGCCACAGGAAGCAGGGTAAGAAAACTCAACGTACCAGGTTCTGATAAAAAAGGACTTTATTATCTTAGAGACTTAGATGATGCCAACGCACTAAAGCAGCGATTAAAGAAGAGTAAGCAAATGGTTATAGTCGGTGCAGGATACATTGGCCTGGAAGTTGCTTCAGTAGCTGCCAGTCTTGGAGTCGAAGTAACTGTCATTGAAATGGCTAATCGAGTCATGAACAGAACCGTTGATCCTGTAATTTCTTCTTATTATCAAAAATTGCATGAGAGTCACGGAGTAAAAATACACTTGGATAATGGATTAAAAGAATTTGAAGGCGATGACTCAGTGACTGCAGTTCTTTGCTCGGATGGTCTTAGGCTAGAGGCCAATCTAGTTGTCATAGGAGCAGGTGTTTTGCCTAATCAAGAAATTGCTATGGAGGCAGGTCTGGAATGCAATAACGGAATAATGGTAAACGAGTACGGGGAAACCTCTAATGAACATGTCTACGCTTGCGGTGATTGCACAAACCATCCAAATAAAGGTTTGAACACAAGGTTAAGACTTGAATCGGTTCACAATGCCATGGAACAATCCAAAACAGTTGCAAGCACCATCATGGGTAACAGGGAGCCTTATGATCAAGTGCCATGGTTTTGGTCCGATCAATACGACCACAAATTACAACTGGTTGGAATCTCTGGTGAACATGATGAAGTGATCATGAGAGGCTCAGAGTCTGAACAAAAGTTTCTTCTTTTCTACTTAAAGAATTCTGTATTAATAGCCGTTAATGCTATTAATTCTTCAAAAGAGTTTCTTATCTGTAGAAAGCTAGTTGCAAATAAAGTTAAAATAAGTTCTGATGTTATTAAAGACCAATCTGTAAATTTAAATGATCTATTATTATGAAAGAAACGGTTGAAACTGAGTATTCCCTGGGCCAGGTTGTAAAGCATAAGTTCCTTGATTTTAGAGGTGTTATTTATGACGTTGATCCTGAATTTAGCAACACTGAAGAATGGTATGAATCTATTCCTTTGGCAATTAGACCTATTAAAGAACAGCCTTTTTATCACGTGTTCGCTGAGAATGATCAAGTCTTTTACTCAGCTTATGTTTCTCAGCAAAACTTATTAGTTGACGATAGTAATACCCCAATAGAACATCCAGATGTACCTGTTTTCTTTGGGGGATTTGATGGTGCTTCTTACGAGCTTCTAGAGAATAGTAAAAATTAAGGATTTCTTCTTAAAGTAGCAAGCGCTACACAGCAAACAAATATCTCCATTGCCTGGTCCAGTTCCTTAATATTGCAAGCTGTCGGGGCCAATCTTATTATGTTGTCTTTAGGATCAACCCCATAAGGAAATGTTGCACCAGCCGGCGTGAGTTTTAGACCCAAACCAGAAGCCAAATTAATTATTTCTTTAGCCAACCCTTCTTGAGAAGTAAAAGAGACAAAATAACCACCCGTGGGTTTGGTCCAGGAACCGTAATTCTGTTTTGAAAGCCAATTATTAACCAATTCAAATTTAGGTTTCAGTATTTCTGCATGCTTTTTCATGTGAGAAATCACCCCGCCATTTTTTCTAAAAAATTTAACATGCTTAGCTTGATTAACTTTATCAGGTCCGATTACAAGAGCTAAGTAATGCTTAAGAAAAAGATCAAGGTTGGATTCAGAAAGGGCTAAAAATCCAATTCCACTTCCCGCATAGGTCATCTTAGAAGTCGAAGCAAATGCAACTACTGAATCCAGGGCATCAATATCTTTCGCTAAGCTAAAGATATCTTCTAATTGAGTAGAATCTTTAAAATCATGAATAGCATAGGCGTTGTCCCAAAAAATCTTAAAATTTTGCTCTGCCTCTTTAGAAATCTTCAAAAGACCTTCGGTAGTTTTTTTAGAGTAAATATCTCCGGTGGGATTGGAGTGCTTTGGAACACACCAAATACCTTTTATTGATTGGTCTTTTAGAACTAATTCTCGAACTGACTCTAAATCAGGCCCTTCTCCAGTAAGCTCAACGGGTATCATGTTTATACCAAACTCTTCACTCAGTCTAAAATGACGATCGTAGCCCGGTACTGGACATAAGAAAGATATTCTTTCTTTTGATGACCAGGGTCCATCTCCTGATCCGTGGAAGAACAGACTTGAAACGTACTGGGACATTAAGGTGAGGCTACTATTTCCTCCCGCCAAAACGTAACCTTTATCGCAACCTAAAATTTCTGCGCCTAATTCTCGACAAGAATCCAAGCCTCGAGGTTCTCCATAGTTTCTTATATCCACTCCATCTACAATTGTTTGACCTTGTAATATGCCCTCTAAATCTGAGGATAAATCTAATTGAGACTCATCTGGCTTTCCTCTAGTAAGATCAAGCTTCAACTGTCTTGTCTTGAGATCCAAGTACAGAGCTTCAGCTTCTTTAATGTCGGTAATTAAATTATTCAATGTTTTATATAAAACATGATTTTATCATTCACTAAGAATTGTTCACATGTTTATACACATTTTTTGGGGATAAATAAAAAGTTTTAACAGACGAATTATATAAATTTAGTTAAAATCCTTCTTCAATTAAAAATTCTTTGTCACTACAAACGCCTTTAAATAGACTTCATATTCAAGCATCAGCAAAGATGGTTGATTTTCATGGCTGGTCAATGCCCATTAATTATGGATCTCAGATTGCAGAACATCAATCCGTAAGAAATAACTGTGGGATCTTTGATGTATCCCACATGACAATCTTAGATTTTGAAGGGAAGCAAGCCAGGGATTTTATTAGATACATGATCTCTAATGATGTGGATAAATTGAAAGAAGATTGTGATGGATTTTACTCTGCAATGCTCAATGAATCGGGTGGTGTTATAGATGATCTTATAGCTTATAAGATGCCATTCGGTTACCGATTAGTAGTTAATTGCGCAACTAGAGAAGAGGACCTTAAGTGGCTTTCATCACATTTGAAAGGATTTGAAGTAACAATGGTAGAAAGAGATGACTTGTCCATGCTTGCTATCCAAGGCCCCCGATCAGAACAAGTTATTTCACTTTGCTCAAACTTACCAATAAGCCGTTTAAAAAATAAAAAAAGACAACAAGGTGTCATCGATGGTGAAACTTTCATAGCAAAAACAGGTTATACAGGTGAGCTAGGATTCGAAGTTATTTTATCCAATGAAGAGGCCCAAGGTTTATGGCAAGAAGCTGTCTCTGCAGGAGCTGAACCTGTTGGGTTAGGTGCAAGAGACACTTTAAGATTAGAAGCCGGGATGAACCTTTACGGCTTTGAGATGGATGAATCTATTTCTCCTTTAGAATGCAACATGGAGTGGACCGTTTGTTTGGAAGATAATGAAAGAGAATTTGTAGGAAAAGAAGCTTTTCTTGCTAAAAAAGATTCTAATAGCACCCTTGTCCTTGTTGGACTGCTATTAGAAGAAAGAGCAATAATAAGAGCAGGTCATGAAATTTATCTAGATGCTGAAAGAACTATTAAAGGAATCGTAACAAGCGGTACTTATTCTCCAACTCTGAAGAAGTCTATTGCTCTTGCTAGAGTGCCCAAATCAAATAAAGAAATTTGCTATACAGAGGTACGGGGTAAACTTTTAGAGGCTAAAATAGGAAAGCCAAGATTTATTAAAGAAGGGAAATTTATATTTTAAGGAATTGATATGAGTGAATCACCAGAAAATCTAAGATACTTAGCCAGTCATGAATGGGTAAAACTCGAAGATGATGGCACTGCGACCGTTGGAATTAGCGACCATGCACAAGATCTTCTAGGGGATATTGTTTTTGTAGAATTACCTGAAGTTGGCCAACAACTTGGAGCAGAAGAAGAGGCTGCAGTTGTTGAATCCGTCAAAGCTGCTTCTGATGTTTATTCTCCAATAGGCGGAAAGGTTATAGAGATAAATGAAAAACTTTTAGACGAACCTGATTTGGTTAATGGCTCTCCTTATGGTGACGGTTGGTTCTTCAAAATACAGCCAAATGATGTAGAGAGTTTAAAAAACCTCCTTTCGTCAGAAGAATATACTAACTCTCAGGAATCCTAATAATTACATAAATGAATGGCAGATAAAGAGAATAATTCTCCTGATAACGAATTCTTCAGTAGACGACACATCGGTCCAAATAAGCTTGAGACCGCATCCATGCTTAAAAAAGTAGGATTCAACAACTTAGATGAATTTATTGCCGCCGTTGTACCTAAAGACATCTTATTAAAATCTAAGTTATCAATAGGATCAGAAAAAACAGAGCGAGAAGCATTAATCGAATTAAAGAGAATAGCATCTAAAAATGAATCTTTTAATTCTTATATAGGACAAGGTTATTACAACACCATTACACCCGGTGTTATTCTTAGAAACGTTTTTGAAAATCCAGGATGGTACACATCTTATACTCCTTATCAGTCAGAAATTTCACAGGGTAGACTCGAGGCTTTAATTAACTTCCAAACAATGGTCTGTGATCTTACGGCCATGGAAATAGCGAATGCATCATTGTTGGATGAAGCCACTTCGGCAGCTGAAGCCATGTCTTTGTCCAGAAGAGTATCTAAATCTAAATCAAGTACTTTCTTTGTAGATGAGCAATGCCTTCCTCAGACCATTAATGTTCTCAAAACTAGAGCAAAACCACTGGGCATTGATATTAAAATTGGATCCCCTAAAGACAGTTCAAGAGAAGATTACTTTGGAATTATTCTTCAATACCCTTCGGCAGATGGGAGTCTAAATGATTACACATCCATAGTGGGGGAAGCTCACGAAAAGAAGGCCTTAGCAATTTTTGCCACGGATCTATTGGCTCTGACTTTAATTAAAGCGCCTGGCGAATTTGGAGCAGATATTGTCATAGGATCTTCTCAGCGGTTTGGTGTCCCAATGGGTTTTGGAGGCCCTCATGCTGCTTTCATGGCAACCAAAGAAGATCACCGCAGGTCACTGCCCGGAAGAATAGTAGGAGCTTCTATAGATAGTCATGGGAATATAGCCTATAGATTAGCTCTGCAAACCCGTGAGCAGCACATAAGGAGAGAGAAGGCTACAAGCAATATATGCACGGCACAGGCCCTCCTAGCAATTATGGCCGGCTTCTATGCGGTATATCATGGAGCCGATGGTCTCAAAACTATTGCCATGAGGGTGAATAAAAATACAAAAAAACTGGCTAAAATTATTCTAGATAATGGCTATCAAATAAAATCAAATTCTTTCTTTGATACTGTCGTCGTCATGACTGGAGATAAAACAGAAAATATCCTCAATAAGGCCTTAACAAAAAAATTAAATTTGAGAAGAGTATCTAAAAACAGTATTGGCATATCTTTAGATGAAACGGTTACCGGTGAAGACCTAAATGTATTGGCCTCTCTCTTTTGCGATGACTACTCTTTGTCTGATGAACCATCGACTGAATCCATCCCCGATGATCTAATTAGAAAATCTAACTATCTTCAACATCCAGTCTTTAATAGATATCAAACAGAAACAGAAATATTGAGATACATAAGGAGGCTTTGTGATAAAGACATAGCTCTAGATAGAGCGATGATTCCACTTGGTTCTTGCACTATGAAACTTAATGCGACTTCAGAAATGCTGCCAGTTAGTTGGCCAGAATTTTCTTCAATCCATCCTCTTGCTCCACTTGAACAAGTAAACGGCTATATGGAACTTGTCTCTGAATTGGAAGATATGCTTGTTAATATTACAGGTTATTCAGCTATTTCATTACAACCCAATGCAGGATCACAAGGAGAGTATGCGGGTCTGTTGGCAATAGATGCATACCATAAAGATCAAGGAGATAAGGAAAGGAATATTTGCCTTATACCTAAATCTGCCCATGGCACTAATCCGGCTTCTGCTCAAATGGTGGGCATGAAGGTTGTCCCTGTCGAGTGTGATAATGATGGAAATATTGATATAGATGACTTAAAAGCAAAAGCAGAGTTGCATTCAAAAAATCTGTCTGCGTTAATGATTACCTATCCTTCAACGCACGGTGTCTTTGAAACAACGGTTAGGGAGGTCTGTTCTTTAATTCACGGATACGGCGGCATGGTGTATATCGATGGCGCAAATTTTAATGCAATGGTTGGGTTGTGTTACCCAGGAGAATTTGGTGGAGATGTTTCTCACCTTAATCTGCATAAAACTTTCTGCATACCTCACGGAGGAGGAGGTCCTGGCATTGGACCCATTGGAGTTGTAAAAAAATTAGAAAAGTTCCTTCCAGGAACTCACAACCAAACAAGCTCTCCGGTAGGCCCCGTCTCTGCAACAGACTGGGGAAGTGCAAGTTTGCTGCCCATTAGCTGGATGTACATAAAAATGATGGGCTCGGAAGGGTTAAAAAGGTCCACAGAAATGGCTATTCTCAATACAAACTATATTGCCTCTAGGCTACAAGGGCATTACGAAGTTCTTTACAAGGGCGAAACAGGCTTGGTGGCCCATGAATGCATCATCGACGTAAGGCCTCTTAAAGAAAGTGCAGGGGTTGAAGTTGATGATATTGCTAAAAGATTAATTGATTATGGTTTTCATGCTCCTACCATGTCTTGGCCCGTTGCTGGAACTCTTATGATTGAACCTACAGAAAGTGAATCTAAATATGAAATAGATAGATTCTGTGACGCAATGATCAACATCAGAGAGGAAATAAGAAAAATAGAATCAGGAGACTTAGATCAAGAAGACAACATGTTAAAAAACGCACCTCATACAGCAAAACATGTTACTGGCGATTCTTGGGAGCACTCTTATTCAAGACAACTGGCAGCTTACCCCACAAAAAATCTTGAAGAAAATAAATACTGGCCACCGGTCGGTAGAGTCGATAACGTTTATGGCGATAGAAATCTAATGTGCAGCTGTCCTTCTATGGATGACTTTGATTAGTTAACTATCCTAGAATCATTTATTTCCCAGCCTAGTGATATTGCCACTTCTCTGAGCTTACTATCAGGATTTAACACCACTGCTTTGGAAGAAAAATTAAGTAAAGGCAGATCGTTAATAGAGTCTGAATAAGCAACTGTCTCAGTTACCCTCCTGTCACCAAGCCATTTTTTGATCTTTGTTACTTTTTCTTCACCGAAATTAGGATTTCCAGATACCTTCCCTGTATAGCAACCTTCTTTTACTTCTGGATCAGTTCCAAAGAAAGTTTCAACCCCTAGTAAGTTAGCGACTTCTTTGACTATAAAACTTAAGGTGCCGGATGTGATCAAACACTCATCGGAAGAATGTTTATCTAGCAAACCCTGACTTGTGGAGTCTTTAAACTCTTCAACAATAGTTAAACAAAAAGGTTGCACAATATCTTGTACCTCTTGGACTGTCATTCCTTTGATGGGGCTCAACAGAAATTCTGTATACACAGAAAAATCTAAATCTCCTCGTCTATAGTCTTCATCAAATCTTCTAATTTTTTCCGCAAAGCCCTCATCCTGCATTAAGCCGTTTTCTGCCATGTACTTAGCCCAAGCGGCCTCAGCGTCGCCAGCCAATAAAGTGTCATCCATATCAAAAAAAACTAAAGTCATTGATCATACCTATTAAGAAAGTGCATTATAAAGATAAGTTTGAAGTATTTAAGGAGAATATTGACTGGTGCAAGATGACATATACAGGCCCAATGTAGCTATTGTAATTCTTAATAAAAAAGGTGATGTTCTTTGGTGCAGAAGAAAGAACCGTGATGGATGGCAGTTCCCACAAGGAGGTATAGATTCTGGAGAATCCCCAGAAGAAGCTGTGCTGAGAGAAACTAAAGAAGAAGTTGGTCTGGACTCTAGTCACTTTAATATTCTCTATGAGAATAAAGAATGGATAAATTATGAAGTTCCTAAAGCAAGAAGGTCTAATTACTTCTTTCAAAAGAAAAAGTTCATAGGCCAAAGCCAGAAATGGTTCTTGGCTGAATTAAAGTGCGATGACAGCCTAATTGATCTTCATTCCACCGTGCCAATTGAGTTTGATAAGTGGATATGGACGAAGTATTGGTACCCGCTTGGGGCAACTGTCACTTTTAAATCAGAAGCTTACAGAAGAGCTCTTAATTCTATGTTGCCGGCTTATACAAGATTTCTTAAGACAATTAACTAGCTATAAACTCAAAATCTTTTCTTTGACCTGCCTCTCCGCCTTCAGAATAATTTTGTTCACTTACATTGATTTCTCCTGAACTGTCTATGGAAAGATAAGTTGTACATCTTGTCCCGTAGAAGTTAGATTTAATAAACCTATACGGTATCTCTTCATAATCTTTCTTTTTTAATTCCTGCTGAGTCTTGGCTTCTAAACTTCCAGAATTTTGAGTCATCATCTCAAAAGCATAATCTTTATTTTTTGAGGATTGTTGATAGTCAGTAAAGTCACTTTTAATTCTTATAACTTTCTCTGTGTTTGAATTTAAGAAGCGGTTTCCCAGCGCGTGAACCCCTTCGGTTAATGTCGTTATGCCTTCTCTTCTGTTAGAGAAAGAGTGAACCCCCTCTGAATCACTTAACAGTATATTAAAACCAGCAAAACTACTCCCTTGCAGGGATGTTAGGTAGTCTTTTGCCGAGAGATTATCTTCTTGTAAGAAATCAGTGATGAGTTTTCCTCTTGATAATTCATATTCTCTATCAAGGGCCTCTTCTTTATGGTTAGTGATTGCAGCGAACCTGCCGTTTTTGTTAATTCCCAACCAAGTGCCGCCTGCTTGCCTATCCCTACCTGCAAGAATAGGTTTGTCTTTCCACCAATCCATAGAACTTGTTGGTCGTTCGTAATATTCATCTCTGTTAGCCATAAGAATGATAGAAAATACAGAATTAGAAGAACTGCGATTCTTTTGCTTCGTGACAGAAAAAACGATTAAGCACATGTCCTTTTATTTATAAATTATTTAGATGGAGTTAATGATAAAATAGCTTTGTTGGAAATCTTTTTATACCTCATTCTTGGAACTTTCTCTGGTGTTTTAGCCGGTCTATTTGGAATTGGCGGCGGCATTATAATAATTCCTACTTTCTTCTATATCTTCTCTTTTCTTGGCTTTCCTAGCGAAATATTATCTCACATGGTGCTTGGAAGTTCACTTGGAGTAATTATTTTTAGTTCTATTTCTTCTACTTTTTCACACAGTAATAGAGGAGTAGTAAACTGGAAATTAATTAAAATGGTTGCTCCTAGCATTTGTGTTGGGTCTGCCTTGGGAGGCCTCACTGCTGGTAATATAAACAGCGATACCCTACAAGGGCTTGTATCTCTTTTCCTTTTAATAGCCTCTATTCAACTTATCTTTGAATTCCCTCCACCAACACAAAACCCCCGCACTTCCACTTTCGGCCCTGTCGTTGCAGGAGGAGGCATTGGCTGGCTATCTGGTATCTTTGGAATCGGTGGAGGCATATTCTCCGTTCCTTACTTTTATCACAGAGGGCTTAAGATGATGAATGCCATAGGAACTTCAGCTGCTTGCGGAATTCCTATAGCTGTATCAGGAACAATTTCTTATATTTACATTGGATTTGATGAAGTAATATTACCAGACAATTCTTGGGGATACGTTTACCTCCCTGCTGCACTGACGGTGGGTGTAGTAAGTTCTTTAACAGCCCGTTTTGGCGTAAAAATTGCTCACAGAATGAAACAAAAAAAGCTAAGGATTGCCTTTGCATTTTTAGTTATGATTATGGCTCTAAACTTATTGACTCGTTAAATGAAAACAGAATTAGATAGAAATAAATCTTACTGGAGAGCAAATCTAAAGATAGTTTCATGTTTAATGGTGGTTTGGTTTTTTTGCTCCTTTGGTTTTGGAATAATCTTCTCAGATACATTAGATCAATTTAGAGTCGGAGGTTTCAAATTAGGATTCTGGTTTGCCCAGCAAGGCAGCATATATATATTTATAGTGCTGGTCTTTGCATACATTCATCTCATGAATAAATTAGATAGAAAGTATGCAAAAATAGAAAAGAAGGATTGATCTTGGAAGTTCAGCAACTTACCTATTTATTTGTCGGCCTATCTTTTGCGGTTTATGTTGGCATAGCAATATGGTCTCGAGCAGAATCAACCAGTGATTTTTATGTTGCTGGTAAAGGAGTTCATCCGGTAGCAAATGGCATGGCCACTGCGGCTGATTGGATGTCAGCAGCCTCTTTTTTATCCATGGCAGGATTAATTGCATTTCTAGGCAAAGATGGCTCTGTCTATCTAATGGGCTGGACAGGAGGGTACGTTCTTCTGGCACTTTTTCTTGCGCCTTATCTAAGAAAATTTGGAAAATTTACTGTTCCTGATTTTATTGGCGAAAGATACTATTCAAGTTTTGCCAGAAAAGTTGCCGTTTTATGTCTTATCTTTATATCCTTCACTTATATAGCCGGTCAAATGAGGGGAGTCGGAATTGTCTTTTCAAGGTTTCTCGAAGTGGACATTAATACAGGCGTTATCATTGGCATGGGGATCGTATTCTTTTATGCCGTATTGGGGGGCATGAAGGGCATAACCTACACTCAAGTAGCCCAGTACTGCGTATTAATATTTGCCTACCTTGTTCCAGCCATATTTATTTCTATATTGATGACTGGCAACCCTGTCCCTCAGCTTGGTTTTGGAAGTACTCTGGTAGATAGCCCCGTTTACTTACTGGATAAACTTGATCAAGTTACCGCTGATCTGGGTTTTAATGAATACACGCAAAATTCAAAAAGTGTAATTGATATTTTCTGTATTACAGCTGCCCTCATGTTTGGTACGGCGGGATTGCCTCATGTTATTGTTAGGTTTTTTACAGTGCCCACGGTAGCGGATGCCAGAAAATCAGCTGGATATGCACTGATTTTTATAGCCCTTCTTTACACAACCGCCCCGGCAGTTTCTGCTTTTGCAAGAATGAATCTTATAGATTCAATACAAGACGTGGAATATTCAAGTGCACCAAGTTGGTTTAAGAACTGGGAAGAAATTGGATTGATAGCCTGGAAAGATAAAAACTTAGATGGAGCTATACGTTATTCATCTGGGGATGCTGTAAAAGGAAGGCCCATTTATGATACCGAAAGAGGTCCTTCTGGAGAAAGAGTTGTTTTAAATAGCCCTAATTTAGATAATGAAAATGAAGTTTACATAGACCGAGATATTATTGTCTTAGCTAATCCTGAAATAGCAGGACTTCCAGGATGGGTTATTGCACTGGTTGCTGCTGGTGGTTTAGCTGCAGCACTTTCCACGGCAGCAGGCTTATTATTGGTCATATCGTCTTCAATTTCTCATGACCTGCTTAAGAAAACTTACATGCCAAAAATTACTGAAAAACAAGAGCTGTTTTTTGCAAGGGTCTCTGCTGCAGTAGCAATTGCCATTGCAGGGTTGTTTGGCATTTATCCACCTGCATTTGTTGCTCAAGTGGTTGCTTTTGCATTTGGGTTGGCTGCTGCTACCTTTTTTCCAGTTTTATTTATGGGAATTTTTTCAAAGAGGCTTAATAAAGAAGGTGCCATAGCTGGAATGTTGGTGGGTTTAATCTTTACAGCAACTTACATTATTTTCTTTAAATTTCTCTATGTAGACTTAAATACTGCAGAGAACTGGTTTATGTCCATCTCTCCAGAAGGTATAGGTTTTATAGGCATGATTTTAAACTTTGTTGTAGCTATTCTAGTTTCTTCAGCCACCAAACCTCCTCCTCAAGAAGTTCTTGATATGGTAGAAATGATAAGGCAACCAGAATGATCCTGCCTGAAATAGATCCAGTTGCTCTTCAAATTGGTCCCTTGGCTATTAGGTGGTATTCATTAACCTGGATGGCAGCTTTTATTGGTATTTATTCAGTAGCAAAATATAGATTAAAAATATTCTCAACAGAACAACTCGGTGACCTTATGTTCTATGGTTTGTTGGGGGCCATGCTGGGTGGCAGGACAGGGTATTGTTTTTTTTACGGCATAGATCAATTGACTGAAGATCCTCTGTGGCTTTTTAGAGTTTGGGAAGGCGGGTTGTCTTTTCATGGTGGACTTTTAGGAGTCCTCATTGCGGTCTATTTTCTTTCAAGGTCATGGGGGGTTAGGTTTTTTGAAGTACTGGATTTTATAGCGCCTGCAGTTCCCATCGGTCTCGGTGCTGTAAGAATTGGTAATTTTTTAAATTCTGAGCTACTGGGTCGCCCTACAGACCAGAGCTGGGGTGTTATCTTTCCTTCAGACCCCTCGGGGCTATTAAGACATCCTTCCCAACTGTATCAAGCATTTAGCGAGGGAATAGTGCTTTTAATTTTTTTGTTATGGGTGGCCAAAAAACCAAAACCTTCTATGGCAATTTCTTCTTATTTTCTAATTGGTTATGGGACTTTGAGAACCGCAACAGAATTCTTCAGAGAGCCAGATGCTCACTTAGGCTTTGGTGCCTTTGAATTCTTAACCAGAGGACAAATGTTATCAATACCAATGGTATTAACAGGTCTTCTCTTATTGTTTTTTTCTTATAAACTTGTCAAAAAATGAAACAATATCTTGATCTAATGAAACACATCCGAGATGAGGGTGTAAAAAAAGAAGACAGAACTGGGACAGGAACTGTTAGTGTTTTTGGTTACCAAATGCGCTTTGACCTTGAGGATAGCTTTCCTCTCCTAACAACAAAGAAAGTAAACCTTGATTCAATTATTCATGAACTTCTTTGGTTTATAAGTGGCGATACGAATATCTCTTACTTGGTTAAAAATGGTGTCAATATATGGAATGATTGGCCTTATCAAAGTTACCTAAAACAAACACACCAAGAAAAAGACTATCCAATGCACTCAAAAGAGTGGAAAGATAAAATGAAAGAATTCATCGAACAAATAAAGAATGATGATAATTTTGCAAAAGTTTATGGTGACCTAGGACCGGTCTACGGAAAACAGTGGAGAGATTTTGAAGGAGTAGATCAACTGAATCAAGTTATTGAAGATATTAAATCATCTCCTGATTCTAGAAGGCTGATTGTTTCAGCATGGAATCCAAAAGACATTCCAGTAATGGTTAAATCAGGATTGCCACCTTGCCACACACTATTCCAGTTCTACGTCAGTGAAGGGAGGCTATCTTGTCAGCTCTATCAGCGCAGTGCAGATGTTTTTCTTGGTGTCCCTTACAATATCGCTTCCTATGCCATTTTAACGCGGATGATTGCACAAGCCACAGGACTGAAACCTGGAGAATTTATTCATACTCTTGGTGACGCTCACTTGTACAACAATCACCTTGAGCAGGTCGAAGAGCAGCTTTCTCGTGTGCCATTCCCCTGCCCCAAGCTCTCTATAAATAAAGATAAAGATACTATCTTCAATTTCTCCATAAGCGACTTTGAACTAATAGACTATCAAGCACACCCACACATACCTGCTCCCATAGCCGTCTAATGGAAATCATACTAATTGCAGCTGTATCGAAAGATAGAGTAATCGGCAAGCAAGGAGGAATTCCTTGGAAGATAAAAGAAGATCTTAGTTTTTTTAAAGAGAAGACCTTAAATTCTCCGATAATAATGGGGAGAGCAACTTATAATTCAATAGGACGTCCTTTGCCCAATAGATTAAATATTGTAATGACCAGATCGGCGAAGAATACTGAAGGAGTAACAGAAGTAACATCCGTGAAAAAAGCTATTGAAACTGCTTCTAAAAGTAAAGATTCAACAAAAGTATATGTAATAGGGGGTGAAAATATTTACAAAGAGTTTTTACCTATCGCTCACAGAATGATTATTACGGAAGTCGAATTAGATATAGAAGACGGAGATACCTTTTTCCCTGAGTGGGATATTAGTGAATGGAAAGAACAAAGCAGAGATCAAAGAGAAGAAAACGGTATAAAATTTAGCTTTGTGGAGTATACAAGAAGTTAGATTCCCAGGGCCTTTCTTTTAAGTTTTAAAGCCTCAACCCTCTCTTCTTCACCTTCGGTATAGGTTATCCATTTTCTAGCCTGGTCTTGGGCTTTCTTCTTTTTATCTTTTTGTTTATCTTTATCTTTTTGTTTTTTCTTTTTAACGCTGTATTGCTTCTCGGCTACATCAATACATTTTCTAAAAGAAAGAATTGCATTGTCCCATTCTTGATTCTCAAAAAGAATTTGCCCAAGTAACATGTGAGCTCCAGCTTCATCTTTTAATTTGCCCTTCTTAATTCCAAGCTTAATAGCTTCTCTAGCATCAGAAAATTCATCTAATCCAAAATGAACCTGGCCCAGGAAAATGTAGAGCTCTCCTTCTTTAGATAGTTTTGCTGCTTTCTTATAATAAGGCTTAGCCTTAGATAATTCTTTAGACGCATGCCAGTATTGAGCTAACGCTTTAAGGGTTTTTTCTTCTTCTTTAATAATCTTCTTATTGAAACCATCCTGAAGAACATTGGCTGCTTTTCTAGGGTTCTCAAACATGAACAGCAATTGTGACAAAGCAGTAAATTCTCTTTGCTTATCCAAGAGACCATCATCATAAGCCGCTTCTAGAGCGCCCATTTGATCCATGGTTCTTTCTTTCTGACCATAAAGACCTGAAAGTTGAGTCCAATATTGTTTCTTAGGATAATGTTGAACTAAAATCTCATATACTGGCAAAACATCTAAATCTCTCTTTAACTCAGTAAAAAGGGCCATCTTAAGTAAGTAGTGATTTTCTTTTGCCACGCCTTTCTTTGTTTCTCCTGTTTCTTCTTTTTCGCCCGTCTCATTCCCTTCTTCATCTAGAACAGGCCTGGTAATAGGAATATCCCTGCTCTCTTGCATCTCTATTGCGGTTACTATGTGCTTTACAGAAGTCTTAAAGTCTTCTAACTGGTAGTAAGTTGTTGATAAAAGAGCATAAGAATCTGCGCTTGGGTCTTCTTCAAGATCCAACCATCTAAGCAAATAATCAATAGAGCCTCGATAATCTTCTCTTATATAAGCCAACTGCGCTAACGAATACAGGGATCCCAATCTCTCTTGGTCATTTGAATCAGGTTCATTCATTAAATCCTTATAAGCCTGTTCTGCTAAAAGGTATTTTTCACTTGAGAAATGAATATAACCAAAATAATAGTACATCTTTGATCTGTCTGTACTGGTAAATTTTGATGAACGATCGCCAATTGGTGCTAACAGCAGCATCGCCTCATCCCATTGTTCTGCTTCAATTAACGGCTGCAAGTTCTGAAGTATTTTTTGAGCCTTTTTACTAGGAAGCTTAGTTCTTCTTCTTTTCTTCTTTTTCTTATCATCATCTGCTGCTTGGAGGGAAGATCCTTTGTATTCAATGGGAGAAACTTCTACCAACAAAGGCAGTAGACTAAATACCAAAGAAAATACTAAAACTTTAAGGGGTAATTTTGTTAAATTTATATTCATATCATTAATCACATCCTTCTGGGGTGTAATCCATATTTTTTCCTGGGGCTTCTATCTTGAAGACAACAATTGTTTTAACTCTAGGTACCGCAACAGCTTGTCCATCACGTATCTGAGGTTTGTACTTATACTTAAGGGCTGAACGCATTGCCGACCTATCAAATATTCCTGAGGGTGCCGACCACAAGACCTCAGGATCTTTGGTGGAGCCCACTTTCGTGACCGTGAATTGCAACATCACACAGCCCTCTATTTCTCTCTCTAAAGCTCTTCTAGGGTAAACCGGAGGCACTTGGAAGATAGGAACATAAGAACCGTCAGCAAAAACACCTGCTTTTTTTCCTTTAAAACTTAAATTGGGTCTGGCTGATGCATTATCTAAATCAGCTGGAGGAGTCATATCAAACTCTGGAGGCATAGTTTCAGGAGGTGGCTCTTCTTCTTGAGGTCTCTCCATATCTTGCATTAATTCTAGCTCACGCTCTGGCATAGTAACGTCAGCAATTTTAAATATGTTTTTATTTAATTCGACATCTTCAACAGCGATAAGCCACTGCATGCCATAAAAAATACCCACCGTGAGGATAAAAGAAGCTGTTAAAGACGCTCCTATCTTTTTTAAACTTTCTTCAGCAAAAAAACCCATTTCTTACTAAAATTTAGGCTCTGCAGCCAGTGAGATTTGATAAACTCCTGCATCTCTTGATTGATCCATAACCGCAATGATACTATCAGCGGTTGCTTTTTCATCTGCTTGAATTACAACCGTTCCTTGAGGATTATCTGCTAACAATTTAGTTATATTTGCTTTTACCTGCCTGACATCAATTCTTCTTCCGTCTATCCAGATATCATTGGTTGCACCTATTGCTATCAAAATAGCTGCATTTTCTTGAATATTAGAAGTTTCCGCGTCAGGGCGATTAACTTCAAGTCCTGGTTCTTTGATAAAATTTGCGGTAACGATAAAAAATATTAGAAGAATAAACACCACGTCCAACATAGGAGTCAAATTAATATCTTCTTCTTCCGCTACGGCGTTACTGATTGGTGATCTTCTCATAATTGAACCTTCCTATTCTGACACCAAATGATCTACCAAGAGATCTTCTTCTTTTTGGGCCTTATTAACTAAATATTGATTTGCAAAAGTACCTGTAAGGGCTACGGCCAAACCTGCCATTGCCGGTATAGTTGATCTAGAGACTCCGCCTGCCATGGCTTTTGCATCCCCTCCGCCTGTTACAGCTAAAAGGTGAAAAACTTCTATCATCCCTGTAATCGTACCAAACAGCCCAAATAAAGGTGCAATCCCAACACACATTTTTATTAATGATAAATTCTGATTAATACTAGACTTGGATTCTGAAACTAACATGTCTCTAATGGCCGAAGAGTTCCAAGATAGCTTATTTGGTCTGTCTTCCCATTGTGAAATAGCTCTTTCTATTAAATTTTTGTGCGTGAATGTGAAATACCACATTCTCTCAAATATCAAGAACCACATAAAAAAAGCTAACAAACCAATTAAATATAGGACGTCTCCTCCCCTTTGCATGAATGCAAAAAGGGCATCTTGAGCGTCGTATATAAAATACATTTATTTTCTTAAGCTTTACCTTCAGAACGTTTAGCTGCCATACCTGTACTAGATTCTTCTATAGTTCCTAAAATTCCCTTAGAAAAATTATTAACGGTTGCGTACATAAAAGTTGTTGGTATTGCGACCATCAGACCCAACCAGGTTGTTACTAATGCAACAGAAATACCACTAGCCATTGTCTTAGGATCTCCGGTACCAAACAAAGTAATCATGGTGAAAGTTTCTATCATTCCAATGATGGTTCCAAAAAGACCCATCAAAGGTGCGACTACTGAAACTATCTTTAATACCCAATTTAGACCTTCAATTGCCGGCCTTTCTTTAAGTATTTGCTCAGCCATCTTCAATTCTAAAGTTTCTGTGCTAGACGAAGAATCGTCTTCAGCAATTTTAAGTATTCTGCCTAAAGGGTTATCTTCTGAAAGTGTTGTTGATTCTGCTTGTGATTGAACGCCCGCTCTCAATCCCCAAAGAGAATAGAACCTCCATACAAAAAGAAGTGACGCCAAAACTCCAATAACCATAATTATAGTGCCTACCGGTCCACCCAGTGTCATTCTCTCTAAGGTACTAGGCATGGAAATTAAGCTCGCCAATAAAGATCCTCCTTGAGGTCCTGTAGGATCTACTGCAAATTGAACAGGGAAACTATCTCCGTCCATTATGTCGCTTGTTGTCGAGGTAAATCTTCCTGCAGGCTGCGATGGGAGCTCAGTGTACATTCCTCTAGAAGGAGAGTAAGTAAGATACTGTCCATCTGAAACAGCATTGAAGTTACCAACACGTACTACTTCTCTGGAATCCACCGTTCCATCATTTGCAATCACATCGGCAGTGAATCTTGAAACTTCACCTGATGCATTAATCTCTCTTTGAAGTTCAAACCAGAGTTGTTCTAGCTCGCTAATTGTTGCTAGCTTTATTCCCTCAGCCATCTTCTTACCGAGGTTAACTAAAAAAGTTTCTCTGTCTTTACCAAATTCAGCAGCAGTTATAGATGCCTCAAAAATTTGCCTTGATTCTGTTGACGTTCCTGCAAGATGACCAAATATTTCATTTAGAGAACCTAACCTTTCACGCAGCTGCTCTTCTGCTACAACCAAAAGGGCTTCATTGGCTTCAAATCTCTTTTCTAGCCTTGCCGCTTCTCTTTCTAAGCGAGCCCTTTCTGTTTTAGCATCTGCTAAGAGTTTTGCTTGCTTATTCTTTTCATTTCTAAATTTTGCTTCTCTTTGGCGTTGTGCCCTGGTGTCAGCAAACTGACCTTGACGCACAACCTCTAATAATTCTTGAGGGTTAGAAGGTACTACCTCTGCCTCATCATCTTCAGCAGCATTAATTGAAAAAGAAAAACTAAAAGCTAAGATAATTGGCAATAAATATAATTTCATATTCTTCATTTTGCTTCCCCCGCATTTTGCAATGGTAATTCAAGTAAATCTACTGTTGCCAGTCTATTAGCAATCCTAATACCTTTTCTTGTAGGATTTCTATAACTACCGTCTAACTCTTTCCAAGACCTTGTTTTGTTATCCCAACCGTGTGTTTGAGTCTCATCTGCTGTCTGGAAAACCATTGCCAATCTTCCAACTCTTAGAATATTTCCTTCTCTTAACTCACCATCAATCATGATGCTGTCCTTATAAGCGTCTAGCTTCCTTCCGTATTCTCCCTCTACTTCAAATGTTTCAAGTACCTGTCTAAGGCCTTCTGCAGGAGAAACGGTGGGGTTATCTAAAGCCGCCTTAGCAAAAGCAATTCTTTCTTTTCTTTCTGATAGATGGAAAGGCATATCAAGTTCTATTGAAGTTTCAATTCCTGATAACATCCTTCTGGTGAAAGGCGGGATCTGTCTTTGCATGACTTGAGCTTCCTTCATTGTTTTGTCTATTTCTTTAAGCCTTTCTTCTTGACGGTCAATTTGTTGTGTCATTTGAGCGTTATAAACTCTTAGACCTTCAATTTGCTTAGACACCGTTTTAAACTCATTGACGATTAACGAAGTGTCATCATCCATTTGATCAACCTTAGATTGAGACGTTTTTTCTGCTTTCTGACGCTTCTCACCCACATCCAATAAAGGTTGTATTTGATCACTTATGACAATAGAAGAGCCCAGTAAAAGGCCCGTAGTTAAGATAATAGTTTTCCAAAGACGCTTCATCGCGTATCTCCTTTTTTAAATAAAATTCTTTTTTCGCCTGCAAGTTTAAGGTTAATTAATAACCAAATTTATTAGGTGTTATACCTAACTATAACACCTAATAAAGCGAAAATATTCCTTTATTTGCACTTCATCCCCATGCGAGCGGGTAAACTATACATTAACTTTATTCAAAAAAGCAACATCGAAACATGAGATTGATTGCTTGACAGAAATATGAATTTAATACAGTTAGTCTTGGCTCTAACCACAATTAATATTGTGCTTGTGTTTATTATTATTTACCTGTCTGCACTATTAAAAAAATTCAAGATTCTTTTAGTCGCAATGCCTCTCTTAATCTCAGTTACTGCATGGTCTGGAATGTTACTCCAAAGCACTTTTGGGATTGCAGATATTGCCGACCGACAGATATTGGCCAATGTTCTTTTGACCTTGTGGGCCTTTAAGTTTTCTGCTTATAACAAAAATTTTAAAATTCAAATTTTAAGATATCTTCTTAATAAAGACTTCCATATAAATGGTTCAGGGTTTTTTGAACAAACTAAAACCTTACTACGCTTTATGAGTTGTTTCATGATCGTTTTGATGCCCACAGTGTCTCTAAATTTTTTATCAGGTAATTCAGATTTAGGATTTCTAGATGCCTTAGCTACTTTGATCTTTCTCTTGGGAGTGGGTTATGAGATTAAAGCTTTAAATGAATTAAAGAAATTATCATCAAATAATGATGGTGACCTTCATCGCAAGGGCCTGTGGTTTTTAAGTAGACACCCTGACTTACTCGGACAACTTGTTTCTTGGTGGGGCTTATATTTGCTTGCTCTAGGAGCTTACGGAGGCGAATGGAGCATTTTTGGACCTGCACTAGTAACTTCTCTGTATTTAAAAAAATTCCTTATAGATGTAGAAGTAAAGCTTTCTAAAAAATATAATGACTACAACGAATACAAGTTATCAACACCCAGCATCTTCCCTAAAGTATCTTTTCTTAAATCTTGAGCTTATGAAAATCTTACGGAACTTAATTCCCCATCATTTTCTAACTTTTTGTGTAGGCAAACTTGCTAGTTCTAAAAATAAAACTCTTAAAAACATACTTATCAAGATTTTTATAAAAGCATATAAGCCAGATCTTAGTCTCGCTAAATTAAAGAGACCTGAGGATTACACAAGCTACAATGATTTTTTTACAAGGGAGCTTGAAGACTCCGCCAGGCCCTTAGATGCCTCAACGAATGCTGTTTGTTCGCCTGTAGATGGATCCATAGTAGATTATGGGTCAATTGAGAGCGGTCAGCTAATACAGGCGAAAAGATTTAAGTATGACTTGTCAGACTTAATGGGATTTCCTCTGCTTGCCGATGAACTTGAAGGGGGTATTTTTATTACCATTTATCTAGCTCCTACGGATTATCACAGAATTCACTGTCCTCTTGCTGGGAAAATAATCAAAAGTAATCATATGGGCGATAGCTTATATAGTGTTAATTTAAATGCGCAGACTTCAATTCCCTCTCTGTACATTAAAAATGAAAGGGCCAGTCTGGTCATTCAATCAAGTAAGTTCTCTTATGGTCTCGTTGCTGTAGGCGCTTCGATTGTTGGAAGCATAGTTCCGTTTTGGGAAAAAAGAGATCTTATGAAAAGATCATCTTTTAAAGAATCTTGGAATAACGGTCCCAAAGAAGATTTAAAAATAGTAAATAAAGGTCAAGAATTAGCCTATTTTAAAATGGGGTCAACGGTCATTTTATTATTTCCTAAAGTTGCAAAATTGAATATTAATTCCTTGTATCAAAATAAGACTGTAAAATTTGGCGAAAGGCTGGCAGAAATAGGGTCAGATTGACTAAACATTAAAAAGAGGAGAAGTTTTGGTTTCATATTCAACAAGTGACTTTCGCACGGGTCTAAAGGTTATTATTGAAAACGACCCTTGTATTATTATTGAAGAGGACTTTGTAAAACCTGGCAAAGGCCAGGCTTTTAATAAAATTAAATTCAGGAATTTATTAACAGGTAGAGTTGTTGAAAGGACTGTTAAAGTTGGTGAATCACTAGAAGCAGCAGATGTTACTGAGTTTGAAATGCAATACCTTTACAGTGATGGGGGCGATTGGTATTTCATGCATCCTGAGACTTATGAACAAATAGCGATCTCAGATAAAATGGTTGGCTCATTAAAAGACTGGGTAACTGAAGAAGATTTTTGCAGGATTCTACTGTGGAATGATCAGCCAATTTCAGTCATGGCTCCAAATTTTGTTGACCTAGAGATTGTAGAAACAGATCCGGGTGTAAAAGGAGACACAGTTTCAGGGGGATCAAAGCCTGCGACTCTATCTACAGGTGCCATTATCAAAGTCCCTCTTTTTCTTTCCAAAGGAGAAATAGTAACTATTGATACCAGGAATGGTCAGTATCAAGGAAGAAAGTAGCCCTAAAAATCATGAAAAATGATCTGATAAGAATCCTTAAAACTGTTCTGAAAGAAATCGGCGAAGAGAATGGCATTGACTTCTCAAACAAAAAAGTTTCGATACAAGAGAGTAAAGAGAAAGCTCACGGTGATTATGCAAGTAATTTAGCAATGGTAATTGCTAAAGACTTATCCAAATCTCCAAGAGAAGTGGCTGAAAAGATAACGTCACTTCTGCCACCAGAAGAATGGATAGAAAGAGTAAACATAGCAGGGCCAGGTTTTATAAACTTCTACTTAAAAAAAGATACACACAATGAAATTCTCCTGCGTATTGATGAGGGCGGTAAAAGCTTTGGTACTAACAATTCTGGTAATGGAGAAAGGGTCTTAATTGAATATGTTTCCAGTAATCCAACCGGACCTTTGCACGTGGGACACGGAAGAGGAGCTGCATTTGGGTCCGTTCTTTCTCAACTCTTCAGAATTGTAGGCTATAAAGTAGATGAAGAATATTATGTGAATGATCAGGGCCGTCAGATGAATATTCTGACAATTAGTACCTGGCTCAGGTACCTGCAGCAAAATGGCCAAGAGTTAGAATTTTCTAAGAAAGGCTACCAAGGGGAATACGTAGAGCAGCTAGCTAAAGAGCTTTTAAAAGAAGAGAGAACTAAATACAACTTAAAAGAAAATGAGTCTGACCTTCTAGAATTACTAGAAACACAAGAAACAGAAGAAGACCTAGACAAACTAATAGAGTGGGGGAAATCATTCCTTCAGGAGAATTTTGAAGAGATAAGGGAGTTTTCTCTTAGAGCAATCATGAGCTCCATAAAGGAAGACTTAAAGCTTTTCGGAGTAAATCATAATCTTTGGTTTAATGAATCAAGCATGTATTTTAATAAAGTTGGCTTACCTGATATTGATAAATCGATAAAACTTCTTGATGAATCAGGGTTTCTTTATGAAAAAGAAGAGGCCTTATGGTTTAAATCCACAGAATTTGGTGATGATAAAGACAGAGTTGTGAAAAGAGCCAATGGTGACAACACCTATTTTGCTTCTGACATTTCATACCATTTAGACAAATACGATCGAGGTTACAATAGAATTATTAATGTTTGGGGAGCAGATCATCACGGCTATCTTCCAAGGGTTTCAGCTGCCATGGAAGCTCTAGGGAAAAACCAAGACAGGTTAGAGGTGGTCTTTATACAGTTTGCCAATCTTCTTAGAAATGGAAAAAAAGTATCTATGTCCACCAGAGGAGGAGAATTTATACCTCTTATGGAGTTAATTGAAGAAGTCTCTTCTGAGGCGGCTAGATTTTTTTACATCAACAGAAAGGCAGATCAGCATCTAGATTTTGATCTGGATTTAGCTAAATCTCAAACGAAAGATAATCCTCTTTATTATATTCAATATGCCCATGCACGGATTTGTGGTGTATTCGAGACTTTGAAAAAAGAAGGAAGGAAATTAAACCAGGACCTTGGCTTAGATAATTTAGATTTATTAAACCTGGACAAAGAAATAGAAATACAAAAAATGTTACTCCAATATCCAGAAGTTATTTCAAGGGCAGCGGAGCATTCTGAACCTCACCTCATCTGCTATTACCTGAAGGATTTATCTGGGCTTTTTCATAGTTATTACAACAGTGAAAGGTTCTTAGTGGATAATGACAAGCTAATGAATTCAAGATTGTTTCTGCTTAAAGGAACTAAGCAAGTTATTTCAAATGGCCTTGAAATTCTTGGCATAGACGCACCACAGTCAATGTAAATAGGCCGTGAAAAATATAAAAGAGGCTACAAAACAATTCCTAGAGCTGAAACAAAAAACTTGTAACGAATCAGGGCGCGAGAGTTCTGAAGTTATTGTCATAGGTGCCTCAAAAACTCAAAGCATTCAATCCATCCGTCAGGCCTATGAAGGCGGTATTACAAATTTTGGAGAAAACTATTTACAAGAAGCAGAGGAGAAAATAAGCCAACTTCCCTCGGATATAACTTGGCACTTTATTGGTGCGATACAAAGTAAAAAATCAAAAAAAATTGCCCGCATGTTTGATTGGGTTCACACAATTGATAGAGTTGAGATTGCTCAACTATTAAATAGCGCAAGACCTAAGGAGCTAGAAAAGTTAAACGTTTGTGTTCAAGTTAACTTAGACAGAGAAGAATCAAAATCGGGGATCAACCTTGAAGAAGTAGATAATTTTCTATTGGAAATTGAAAGCCTTGATAATCTTAATGTACGAGGCCTAATGGTTATCCCAAAGCCAAAAGATAATGAAAGGCAAAGACTGTCCTTTAAAAAAATAAAAAATAAATTTAATGAACTCAAAAAAAATTATAATGAGCTAGACACCCTCTCTATGGGCATGTCTGCTGACTACCAAGAAGCTATAGCAGAAGGCTCGACAATGATTAGGATAGGGACCAACTTATTTGGGCCAAGACAATGAACACTCCAAACAATACCATTGGATTTATAGGTGCCGGGAACATGGCAAGTGCTCTTATTGCAGGATTAATTAACGGTGGACTGGATCCAAAAGAAATTATTTCAAGCTCTCCTGAAGATTCTCACCTCTTATCCTTGAGTACGGAATTTGGTATAAAGACAACGAAAGACAACATGGAAATTGGGAGGAACTGCAAGACTGTTGTTATAGCCGTAAAGCCCCATATAGTTAATTCTGTTCTTAATGAACTATCTGAGTTAATTAACTTTGAACACCATCTTATTATCTCTATAGCTGCCGGTATTAAAATTAACGACATTCAGAAACAGTTAAAAGGTGATCAACGCATAATAAGAGCGATGCCAAACACCCCTGCAAGCATTGGAAAGGGTGTCACTGCTATTTGCGCTAATGACAATTCTTCTGATGAAGACTTGAAGACATCCATAGGTATCTTTGAATCCGTTGGTGTTACCTGTTTGCTACAAGAAAAATCTTTAGACCTTTATACATCGCTAATAGGCTCGGGACCGGCTTATATATTTTACTTGGTTGAGGCGCTTATGGAATCTTCTAAGGAATTAAATTTTGAAGAGAATGAAATTAAAAACTTATTACTCGATATGATTATTGGATCAGCTGAGTTAGCAAAACAAAGTTCAGATAGCCCAGCCACTCTCAGAAAGAAGGTGACTTCACCTGGGGGGGTAACAGAAAGAGCATTAGAGGTATTTGAAGAAGAAAAATTAAAATCCATTGTCCAAAAGGCAATGAAAGAAGCCACCGAAAGATCAATTGAATTGGGTGATAAATAATGTCTGAAGCTACCTTTTATCTTTTTAAAGCACTGTTAGATGTTTTTACACTCGGTGTGGTTTTAAATTTTCTGTTTAGACTTTTCAAAGTAGACTACTTCAATCCTATAGTGCAGGGTATTATCAGGGCGGTTGATTATCCTAGCCAATTTTTAAGGGCCTTTTTAAAACCTATCTATGGCATTGATTTTGCTACATTAATAGTTGCTATTCTGATTCAATCCACTGCGTTTTATTTGGCGGTTATAGCGGGTTCAATCACTTATGATCCTGTAAAAATTACCATCTGGTCTTTATACTCCGTTGTCATACTTTGCTTAAAAGTTTCATTTTGGTTAATGCTGGGTGGAATAATTGTGAGCTGGGTTGCTAGAGATAATAATCACCCTGCCATACGGTTGCTCATGCAGATGTCTGATTCAATTTTTGCACCCTTCAGATTTATATTGCCTCCCATGGGAGGAGTAGATGCTTCTCCAATACTTGCTTTCATAGCTTTGAGATACCTTGAAAGTATATTCACATCTTTTGCATCAGCATCAGGAATGCCTTATTGGCTAAGCATTGCTTTTTAATAGTTCTTTCTTGTCAATAAAACTTTAGCGTATAATCAACTTTTCGCCGATTTGATATAGCTTGCGGGCGTTTAATGTAAATACAGCTAAAGCAAATGGATAAACCTGTTTGGCGAAAGCTGACGGGTTTTTTTTTGAAAAATGGATAATAAAATTTCTAGCGTTGGAAGGGTTACGGCCCAGTCGGTTGAGTTTAAAGAAACACTCATCCTTGAATCTGGTGATCAATTAGAAAGTCTTGAAATTATATTTGAGACGTATGGAAATCTCAATCCAGATAGAACAAATGCTATTTTGGTCTGTCATGCTTTAAGCGGCAATCATCACTCTGCTGGGTATTATAAAAATCCAGATGAAAGGAAAGGTTGGTGGGATAGTCTCATAGGACCCGGCAAGGCCATAGACACCAACAAATATTTTGTAGTTTCACCCAACAATCTGGGAGGGTGTCACGGAACAACGGGGCCAACAAGCATTGATCCAAAAACTCAAGAGATATATGGACCTGACTTTCCTATGATTACTGTCTCTGACTGGGTAAATTGCCAAGCTCTTTTGGCAGATCACCTTGGTATACAAGTATGGCATTCTGTAATAGGTGGCAGTCTGGGTGGCATGCAAGCATTAAATTGGTCAATTGCGTATCCGGACAGAATTAAGAAAGCCGGTATTATTGCAGCTGCTCCAAAATTAAGTGCACAAAATATTGCCTTTAATGAGGTAGCCAGACAGGCCATTATTACAGATCCAGATTATCAAGACGGTTATTACCTAAAAGTAGGAAAATCTCCTAAAAGAGGCTTGAGGCTTGCAAGAATGGTGGGGCATATTACGTACCTTTCTGATGAAGCCATGCGTGATAAATTTGGACGAGAATTAAAAGAAGGGAAGCTTAATTTTGGTTACGGTGCGGAATTTGAAGTTGAAAGTTACCTCAGGTACCAAGGAGATATTTTCTCTGAAAGCTTTGACGCAAACACCTATCTTCTTATGACGAAATTATTGGACTACTTTGATCCTGCAGATAAATGCAATGGAAACTTAGTAAAAGCTTTTGAGCCCATCAAAGCTCAAGTCATGGTCATCTCTTTTACCAGCGATTGGAGGTTCTCGCCGGAGCGATCTAAAGAAATATCAGATGCCCTTTTGGAGGCTAATAAAAACGTAAGCTACCTTGAAATTAAATCCACTCATGGCCATGACTCCTTTCTGTTTTCTGAAGATAGATACGTAAGAGCCATTAAAGCCTTTCTAGGGAATGATCAATGAGTACTTTATCGGTTATAGAAAAATGGGTAGAAGAAAAAGCCAAGGTTCTTGACTTGGGTTGTGGTAATGGAGATATCCTCTCAAAACTTCAAAAAACTAAAAGCATTAATGGCCTTGGTGTTGAAATTGAAGAAAAAAATATAGAAGAATGTCTGCTTAAAAATATAAACGTCATAGAACAGAATATTGATGATGGTCTTGCCAATTTTTCTAACGATAGCTTTGATGTAGTAATTTTAAGTCAAACGATTCAAGTTCTTAAAAATCCTAATACCGCTCTAGAGGAGATAACGCGCATAGGCAAAACTTGCATAGTTACTATTCCTAACTTTGGACATTGGAGATCCAGGCTAAGCCTTTTATTCAATGGCAGAATGCCAGTAACCAGTCCTTTGCCTGAAAGTTGGCACGGAACATCCAATATTCATTTGTGTACTCTTCAAGATTTTGAGATGTTATGCGCTGAATTATCAATATCAATAGAAGAAAGGGTTGCCGTCAGTTCAAACAATGAAAGTAAATGGTATCTTAATATTTGGCCAAATCTTTTTAGCGCCTCTGCTATTTATAAGATTTCTAAATGAAGATTATCTTAGCAACTAGAAATAAAGGAAAAGTTAAAGAATTCAACGTCCTTGCTGAAGGCACAAAACTGGAATTCATCCCCCTTCCCAAAGAAATTGGAAATTTGCCGGAAGAGACAGGTACTACATTCCAAGAGAACGCCCTAATCAAGGCTAAGTTTGCTTTTGAAAATTGTGGTGGCGTTGCCTGTCTAGCAGATGATTCCGGTCTTGAAGTTAATTTTTTAGACGGCGCACCCGGAATTTATTCTGCGAGGTATTCAGAAGAAGGGACTGATTACAGCAATACCCTGAAACTCCTTAAAAAAATGAATGGCGTTCCTAAAGAAGACAGGAAGGCGTCTTTTAAATGCAGCCTAGTGCTCTTAGGTAAAGAATACAATCACACCGTAGAGGGTTCTTTTGAAGGTGAAATAGGCACCCTTCTAAAAGGGAAGAATGGATTTGGATATGACCCTATCTTTGTGGTACCGGGCTCAGGATTACATTTAGCAGAGCTTAATCAAATCGAAAAAATTAAAATTAGCCATAGGGCAATAGCTTTTAGAGAACTGAAGGCCGTTTTGGAAGTTTCTAAATAAATTTTTGGTATATAAGGTTATTAAGTAACCTGCCCTCTCTTAAGGCTTTTCTCTCATAACTTGTGGATGGTATTTCTTGGTAACTAATCTCAAGATCAGCTATTGAATTCTTATCCCACCCCTTAACAGACTCAAAAACTTTAGAAATATGTTTTGCATAATCCTCCCAATCTGTTTTGCAATAAAAGAAACCACGAGGTATCAAAGATGAGTTTATTAAATCCAAGAACTCTTCTTGGACGATGCGTCTTTTATGGTGCTTTCTTTTTGGCCACGGGTCTGGATAAAAAAGGACGACCCCTTCTAGGCTCTTTATTGATATATTTTCTTTGAAAACTATTTCTGCATCTTTATTTATGATTCTTAAATTTGAAAGGTCACTCAGCCCAGCTTTGGATAATGAAGAGCCGATACCTGATAAATAGACCTCTATGCCTAAGAAATTCTTATGAGGGTTATTTTTTGCAAAATGCAACAACGTCTCACCTGAGCCAAAACCTATGTCCGCCACTACGGGGTTATTATTTTTAAAGACCGTCTTAAGATCTAATTTATCTGAAGTGTCATCTAAGACGTATCTACTCCAAAGGTTGGTGAGGGCATCTTGTTGTGCCGAAGTAACCCTTCCCCTTCTTAAAACAAAACTTCTTGGCTTTGATTGCATGTATTGTAAAAAAAAGAAATTCTAATTTAAAAGATTAAAAAATTGATAGTGCTAACTTGATGCAAGAGATTGTTTTACTTTCTTCATTGCATTTTTTTCTATTTGGCGGACTCTTTCAGCTGAAATATGGTACTTTTCAGCTAAATCATGAAGGGTAAGTTTTTCATCTGCCAACCACCGGTCCTGAAGAATGTCTCTACTTCTGTCGTCAAGTTCATTAATTGCCTTGTGGAGTGAAGTGGTGTTTTCTTCTTTCATCATCTCCTTCTCAACGATGTCCTCTGGGTTAGATGCTTCATCTTGTAAGTAATGAGAAGGCGAATACACGGCTTCGTCATCATCAGAATCAGCCAAAGGATCAAATGATATGTCTGAACCGCTAAGTCTCTTTTCCATTTCCCTCACTTCGGAAGGCTTCACTTTTAGATCCTTAGAAATAGAATCAATTTCTTGGTCAGTTAACCAGTCCAGTCCTTTCTTTTTACTCCTGAGATTAAAAAATAACTTTCTTTGTGCTTTGGTTGTTGCGACTTTAACAATCTTCCAGTTCTTAAGAACGTACTCATGAATTTCTGCTTTTATCCAGTGCACAGCGTAAGAAACAACCCTAACTCCGGCTTCGGGGTTAAATTTTCTTACTGCCTTCATTAGGCCAACATTCCCTTCTTGGATAAGGTCCGCTTCAGAGAGGCCATACCCCGAATAAGTTTTTGCTATGTAAATAACAAACCTTAGATGGGCCAAAACTAATTTTCTTGCAGCGTCCAGATCATTTCTGTAATAGAGGTCTTCTGCTAACTTTTTTTCTTCTTCGGGCGTTAAAATGCCAATGCTATGAACAGCGTTTATGTAAGCCTGAAGGTCGCCCCCAGGAGAAGTTAAGTCCATCTCTGTGAGAGCTGTACCTTTTTTTTCTTGTTCTTTTACTTTCTTTTTACTCATAAAACAGATGAATTCTACATTTTTAGCATTTGATTGTGAAATTTACTAGATTTTAAAAAAAACAGAGACTTAACTATCAAATTCCAAATCCATCTATAAAATCTATTTTTTAGACAAAAAATCTTACAAATTATTTATGAAAGCAATAGAGATTATTCAAAAAGAACTGAAATTGGTAGATTTTCCAATCCCAGAACCTGGGCCTGGAGAAGTTCTTATCAAGGTAAAGGCGACTGCCATAAATAGAGCAGATTTAATGCAAAAAAACGGTTTGTACCCGCCTCCTCCTGGAGCAAGTCAAATTATGGGGCTCGAATGCAGCGGAGTAATTGAAAAAATTGGATCCAATGTTTCATTAAGAAGAGAAGGAGAGGAAGTTTGTGCTCTTCTTTCAGGTGGGGGTTACGCTGAATATGTCACGTGTCCCGAAGAGCAGGTAATACCTGTCCCTAAAGGACTGGACTGGATTTCGTCGGCTTCTATTCCGGAGGTGTATGCGACTTGCTGGTTAAATTTATTCATGGAAGCCAATCTAAAGGCAGGTGAAAAAGTAGTGTTTCATGCTGGAGCCAGTGGGATAGGAACGGCAGGCATTCAACTGTGTAGCAATTTTGGTTGTGAAAGTTTCGTCACGGCTGGATCACAAGAAAAAATAGATTTTTGTACAAATCTAGGTGCTTCCGGTGGCTCTATACGCGGGGGGAAGATTTTTGATGATATTGATGAGTGGTCTCCTGACGGAGTAAATATCATTTTAGATCCTGTAGGAGGAAAGTACTTAGAAGATAATCTAAAGGTTTTAGCTCTAGAAGGTAGATTGGTAATAATAGGATTAATGGGCGGGGCAAAAGCTGACCTTAATTTGGGTCATCTAATGATAAAAAGACAAAAAATTATAGGTTCGACTATAAGAGCAAGGAGCATAGCTGCTAAAGGATTTGTTATGAAAGAACTTGAAAATAAAGTGTGGCCTTTGTTTGATAAAGGTCATTTAAAGCCAATTATTCATGCGGTGTTTGATTTAGAAGAAACAGAAAAAGCACATCAACTTATTGAAGAAAATAAAAACATAGGCAAGGTTGTATTGAAGGTCGGTTAATCTAAATCTAGAGTTTCTAGAATTTCTTGCCAGGGGTATTTTGAATCAGCAGCGCAATAAAAATAGGGATTCTTTGTTTCGGCTTTAAATTCGTAGCTCAAACTTTGCCCGCTTAAGTCTTTAACTGAAGCACCAGAACCCTCTGCTACCGCCTGCCCTGCTGCAATGTCCCATTGAAATGTTGGTCCCAATCTACAATATATATCGGCAGAGTTTTCTGCCACCCTGCAAAGTTTAAGCGAACTGCCAGCAGGAACTATCTCAACACTTTGAAAGTGGTTTTTTGTTTCTGCTATAAAATCTTCATCAGCTTTTGATTGATGGCTTTTACTGAGAGTTATTCTGCAGTTACTTTGATCCTGCTCTGAAGTTATTATTCTATGTTCTATATCGTTAGCAATTTTGAAAGAGCCAAAGCCGGGTATTCCGTAAAAGACTTCTCCTACTGCAGGAGCAGCAACCACTCCTAAAATGGGTTTGCCGTTTTCTATAAGTGCTACATTAACGGTAAATTCTCCGTTTCTATTAATGAATTCTTTCGTGCCGTCCAAAGGGTCTACAAGCCAAAATATTGGGGCATCTGTGTATTCTTTTTTTGTATCTTCTTCTGATAAAATCGGGAACAAAAGATCTAAATTAGAAAGACGTTCTGAGATAATTTTGTGTGAACTCAAGTCCGCAAGCGTTACGGGAGATCCATCTTGTTTTATTTCAATGCCGTCATTATCTGCTCCGTAAATATCCATGACTGCATTACTTGCCTCTTCGCAAATAGTTAAGACTTCTTTAGATAGAGTGATAAGTTCGGATTCTTTCATTTATAGCTTATAATTTTTCTTTTACAATACCCCACTAATAAAACTGATTAAAGAACAATATGGATAACAACGCACTTAAAGAACACGCAGAAGCATTATCAAAAGGCCTAAACCTCTTGAGCAGGGACAGAAAAGTCGTTATGCCCCATAATAAAACTTTTGATTTAGTAGATGAATTGAAAATTAAAGTAGATGAAATATTAAAAATTGCTGAAGAGCAATAAGGCCTGAAGGAGAAGAGTATGAATTACAGTTGTTTTAACCTAGAAATAAAAGACAAAGTTGCCCATGTAAATATGTGCAGGCCCGATGAATTTAACTCAATGAATAAGGCCTTTTGGTCAGAATTGCCTCATTTAATTGATACTATTTCAAATGATGCAAGTGCACGAGTGATAGTACTTTCAGGAGAAGGGAGGCATTTCTGTGCTGGTATGGACTTAGCTAATTTTACTCAGGGCGGTGAAGGTCCTAAAGCTCACTTAGGAATGAGAAAAGAGTCGGGCTACAGAGTTACTCTTGATCTCCAGTACACAATCACATGCCTTGAGAAGGCTCGAATACCAGTAATAGCAGCAATTCAAGGTGCTTGTGTGGGCGGTGGTGTGGACCTGGCTACTGCAGCAGATTTCCGTTTCTGCACAAAAGATGCGTTCTTTTGCATACAAGAAATTAACATAGGCATGGCGGCAGATGTTGGAACTCTGCAAAGAATCCCTAGACTAATACCAGAAGGCGTCGTAAGAGAATTAGCGTACACAGGAAGAAGGTTCTTGTCTGAAGAAGCTTTAAAACATGGAATGGTAAATCAAATTTTTGATACTCATGAAGAAATGATGCTAGGCGTTATGGAGGTAGCTAAAGAAATAGCCTCTAAAGGTCCTCTTGCAATAGCCGGGACAAAAGAATCCTTAAACTACGGAAGAGATCACACGGTTGAGGAGTCGCTCAATCATATTGCTCTTTGGAATACTGCCGTGGGAATAAATGACGAAATGGGTACTGTATTTAAAGCAAAAGCTGAGAATAAAGAACCAGAATTTGAAGACCTTCTACCTAGAAGAAAATATCTTGATGGGGAATTTAGCGCTTAGTTTATTTCCTTAAAAATACGGGAGAAAACTCACCAGAATCTTTTTTACTGTACTTGTATCCGCCAGCATCGAATGTTTTTAAAGCCTCCAGAGAGTCGACTTTATTTTGAATGATGTACCTTGCCATCATTCCTCTAGCTTTTTTAGCGTAGAAACTAATAATTTTGTATTTACCGTTCTTGTAATCTTTAAAAACGGGACTTATGCATGGCCCTATCAACTCGTCACGGTTAACGGAAGAAAAGTACTCCACTGAAGCTAGATTTATCACCCCTTTATTTTTATGAGATTTTAAAAGCGTATTCAAGTGGTTCGTGATCTTGTTCCCCCAGAATTCATAAAGGTTCTTACCTTTCTTGGTTTGCATCTTCGTTCCCATTTCTAATCGGTAAGGATATATAAGGTCTAAGGGCTTAAGTAAGCCATAAAGACCTGACAAGATCCCCAGATGTTTTTGAGCGTAATTAATTTCTCTCTTGGTTAGTGAATTGGCTTCAAGGCCCATATAAACATCCCCTTTAAAAGCATATATAGCTTGTCTTGAAACAACGGAAGGTTTGGTAGGAGACTTCCAATTCATGTTCCTTTCAAAGTTTAATTCGGATAATTTCTCACTTAAACCCATTAAACTGGAAAGGTCATCAGGGGATTTATTCTGGAGCTCTTTTATTAAAATCTTAGAATCTTTGAGGTGCTCAGAGACACTAAAGTCATCTATTGCAAGATTACTTTCGTAGTCTAAAGTTTTAGCCGGTGCAATTAGAGAAATCATTAATTAAAGACCCAGTACTAATTTGGCCATTATATTTCTTTGTATTTCATTTGAACCTGCATAAATACTGGCTTTTCTGTAATTAAAATACCTAGGCGCAGATGTGTTAGCAAACTGACTGCCAATCGGTTCTTCGTTGTGGCCCAATTCAGGTCCAGGGTTATTAAAAGGCAGTGCATAATATCCTACTAGCTCTACGGCTAGCTCAGTAATAGCTTGACCTATTTCAGTTCCTCTAGCTTTTAATAATGAAGATTCTGGTCCAACATTTTGTCCGGCAGTTAGGCTTCCTAGTATGCGCAACTCTGTGGCCTCCATGGCATTAATCTGCACTTCAATTTTAGCTAATTTTTCTATAAATCCGATGTCTTCTGATAAAGAAGAGCTGCCTACGTCTTCAGATTGAGCTCTTAATCTGAGTTTAGAAAGCTGAGAGTAAAGTTCTGAAGAATAACCATTGCCTCTTTCAAACTCCAAAAGATATTTAGCGTAAGTCCACCCCTTGCCCTCTTCGCCTATTAAGTTTTCTTTGGGGACCTTAACATCCTCAAAAAATACAGTATTCACTTCATGATGACCTATAGGAGTGTTATCTAAGGTATTGATAGGTTGTACAACAATTCCAGGGGTATTCATGTCTATAAGAAGAAACGATATTCCTTTTTGAGGTATGTCTTCTTGGCTAGTCCTTACCAAGCAAAAAATCATGTCGGCATGCTGCGCAAGAGTTGTCCACGTCTTTGCACCATTAATCAGGTAATGATCCCCTTTGTCTTCCGCTTTTGTTTTTAATGATGCGAGATCTGATCCAGAGCCAGGCTCTGAATAACCCTGACACCACCATACTTGTGAAGCCAATATCTCAGGAAGATATTTATTTTTTTGTTCATCTGAACCAAAAGCCATGATAACTGGAGCTACCATTTTCTCTCCAAACGCAACCACTGAAGGCGCACTGGCAGCTGACATTTCTTTATTGAACATAAATTTCTGAGATGCCGTAAATGCAGCGCCTCCGTACTCCTTAGGCCAATTGATTCCAGCCCACCCTTTTGAATAAAGTGCTTGCTGCCATTGCATGTGTTCGTCTTTTGTCAGGTGGCCATTTGGACTGCCGACGTACCTTTCTTTCATGTCTTCAGGATAATTTTCTTTTATCCAGTCTTTAACTTCTTTTTGAAAGTTTAGTTCTTCTTGTGTAAATTGTAGATTCATATATTCCTCTCCTTAATTATAAGCCATAAATAAACTAAAAATAAATTAATCTGATGATGCAAAAGGCAATCCTTGCTCTTGATTCTTTTTCTGAGATTACCGGAAAGATTTGTTCCTGGTTTGTGGTTGTTATGGTTTTTATAACTTGTCTAGTCGTGGTTATGCGTTATGGCTTGGATATGGGATCCGTTCTTCTGCAGGACGTAGTAATATATTTGCATGCCGGTTTATTTCTTTTGGGATCTGCATTTGCGCTTAAAAGAGGAAGCCACGTCAGGGTTGATATCTTCTACAGAGATTTTTCTAGAAAAAAGAAAGCTTTGGTAGACCTGTTGGGAAATCTTTTATTTCTTCAGCCAGTTTGCTGGTCTATTTTCTTTTTTTCTTGGGGTTACGTTGAGTTTTCTTGGAGGATCATGGAAGTCTCAGCTGAGCCTGATGGGCTTCCTTTTGTCTACCTTCAGAAATCTCTTCTTATTGTTTTATCAATAATTTTAGCCCTTCAGAGTCTTTCAGAAATCCTTAAAGCCAGCGTCATTTTAAAAGATGGTTGAACTAATACCTTTAGTAATGTTTGCCGTTATCTGCCTGGTTTTACTTGCAGGCTTCCCGGTTGCTTTTTCTTTAGCAGGCACTGCATTGATATTTGCAGGCATTGGTATTCAAACGGGCACTTTTGAACTTGCGCTGCTTGGAACAATACCCAACAGACTTTATGGAGATATGACCAACATGACCTTGGTTGCCATTCCTTTGTTTGTTTTTATGGGTGTTTTGTTAGAGAAATCTAATTTAGCTCAAGATTTATTGAGCAACATGGCAGATATTATGGGCGGTTTTAAGGGCAGTCTTGCTTTGTCAGTTATTTTTGTGGGAACACTTATTGCTGCCAGTACAGGAATAGTTGGGGCAACCGTTATTGCAATGGGATTAATCTCATTGCCTATAATGCTTCAAAGAAACTACGATCAGAGTCTTGCAGCAGGGACAATATGTGCGACTGGAACTCTTGGCCAAATAATACCGCCTTCTATAGCGTTAGTTATTCTAGGAGATGTTCTTTCAGCTTCGTATCAACAATCTCAATTAAGTATAGGTAATTTCTCTGCTCGTACAGTTTCAGTTGGAGATCTTTTTATGGGAGCTATTGTTCCTGGTTTAATGCTTGTTTTTGCTTACGCAAGCTACGTGATGATTAGAGCTTACACATCAGAAGGTGTTGCTCCAGCTCAAGAAGTAAGACAGATAGACAATAAATGGCGCATCATAATGTCTACCTTATTGCCGCCTTTCGTTTTAATCACCTCTGTCCTTGGTTCTATTCTTGCAGGCATAGCTACACCAACAGAAGCTGCAGGAGTAGGTGCTTTAGGTGGTCTGATATTGGCTATCAGCAAAAGCAGTCTAACAAAGAAGAATCTTACTGAAGCAGTAGAAACAACCACTGAAATTACCGCCATGGTTTTCATGATCCTCTTAGGTTCATCCATCTTTTCTCTGGTTTTCAGAGGATTCGGAGGAGATGATTTAATAACCAGTGTTTTTATGGATCTACCCGGCGGAGTCTTCACTGCGGTTTTGATGGTTATGATAATTATTTTTCTTTTAGGTTTTATACTTGATTTTATCCAAATCACTTTGGTTGTTGTCCCCATAGTCGGCCCGGCCTTATTGACACTGGGAGTTGACCCAATCTGGCTTGGGATAATGATTGCTATTAATTTACAAACCTCTTTCCTTACACCACCTTTTGGTTTTGCATTGTTTTATTTACGCGGTGTAGCACCAGACAGCCTGCCCACAGAAGCTATTTATAGAGGGGTTATTCCTTTTATACTTATACAGCTTGTCGTATTAATCTGTCTGGCAATATTTCCAAGTCTAGTTACAGCACTGCCGAATGCAATCTATGGGTAAGGTAATTCTTGAAGGTTATATTGTGGCTTCAGCAAATGATCTAAATAATATTAAAGAACATCTTGATGAACATATTAAACTTACGAGAGCCGAGAAAGGATGCCTTACTTTTAATGTTCAACAGAGAAATGGTAAGGAATTAATTTTTGATGTTTACGAAGAGTTTACTGATAAAGAAGCCTATGATTTGCATCAAGAAAGAGTTAAAACCAGTACTTGGTACAAGGCCACCAGGAAGGTCGAAAGGCATTATGATGTATCTGGATTAGAAGCAACTCCTGACAAATAAAAAAAATATCTATTCTTTATTGAACAAGTAAGAGAGCTTGTCAGCTCGATAAGAGGATCTCACCATAGGCCCAGATGCCACTTCCAGGAAACCCATTTCCAGTGCTATTTCCTTGTATGCATTGAATTCTTTTGGCGAGTACCACTTCTCAATTGGCAGATGGTTTATTGTGGGTCTTAAATATTGACCTAAAGTTAAAACATCAACTTGGTTATTCTTTATATCTTGAAGCGTATTTATAATTTCTTCGTGAGTCTCGCCTAGACCCAACATCAAGCTGGTTTTAGTAACTATGCTTTTACGATACTCTTTCGCATACCTTAAAACCTTGAGCGTCTGTTCGTATCCTGCTCGATGATCCCTTACTCTTGAAGTTAAGCGTTTTACGGTCTCTATGTTCTGGGCAAATACTTCTACACCCGAATCTAAAAGTCTTTCTATGGAAGACTCTATTCCTAAGAAGTCTGGCACTAATGCCTCAACTATAACTTCTGGGGTTTTCTTTTTTGTTGCTTCTATTGTCAGCGCGTAATGAGCTGCCCCCCCATCTTCCAAGTCATCTCTATTAACTGATGTAAGTACAGCGTATTTCAATCCCATGATGCTTATTGATGATGCAACTTTCTCAGGCTCATTCAAATCAACCTTCCCGTTGGGATTGCCTGTATCCACAGCACAGAACTTACAAGCTCTTGTGCAAACAGAGCCGAGTAACATAAATGTTGCTGTACCGTGACTCCAACATTCGCTTATGTTTGGACACATGGCCTCTTCACACACCGTGTGTAGATTTCTTTTGTGAACTATGTCTTTAACTTTTTGAAATTTAACTGATCCCGTTGGTCTTACGCGTAGCCATGCTGGCTTCCTTTCTATAGGTATTATTTTATTGGCATTGGGCTTTATGCCATTTTTAATGGCAATCGTTCCGCCTTCTTTAATAACCTTTGTAGGAATAAGATTGTTCATTTATATATTATCAAAATGGTCTTCTATGGCCTTAGCAAAATTATTTCTTACATCATCCATAGCAACGTCTGTTAAATCCTTCATCTGCGTTAACTGTAAAGATGAAATTCCACAAGGGTTAATCTGCTTAAAAGGAGACATATCCATATCAACATTCAGACTTATCCCGTGGTAACTAAAACCTCTATTTATTTTTAAGCCAATGGAAGCAATCTTTTTTTCCTCAACGTAGATACCTGGAAAGCCGGTCTTTCTTTCTGCTTCAATTGCATAAAGTTTTAATAAATTAATTATTAATTCTTCTAATTCTTGGACCAGCCTCTTGGGACCCCAACCTCGTCGCCTTAAATTAATCATAAAATAAACAACTAGCTGACCTGGGCCATGAAAAGTTATCTCCCCTCCTCTGTCGCTTCTTATGACGGGAATAGCACCGGATTCTAAAAGGTTATCTTTTGACCCTGCATGCCCAATTGTAAACACTGGAGGGTGCTCCAAAAGCCAGACTTCATCTTTGTCTTCTTGAGTTTTACCTGAAATTGTTGCCCGCATAGAATTCCATGAATCTTGATAATCTTGACTGCCAAGATGTTTTATCTGCAATTGATGGTTCAATCTAGCTCCCTTGTATCGATGTAGGCTTTTTCAGATATTCTGTGATAGCTTATAACTTGATCTTTAAATGCTACATAAGAGTTATAAACTCTTGTAGCCATTTCATCCCCTTCAATAAAATCTATCATCACGTCTTCTGAAATATCCCTCAAAGCAATCAAGACTTCATCGGGTAGCTTTCTGAGTTTAACGTCATGTTTTTCTGTAAGCTCCGTCAAGGCTTGGTTGTTCCTGGCTGTATATTCATCCAACATCTCTTGATTGGCAGCCTTGGCAGCATATTTCATGATGGCTTGAAGGTCTTTTGGTAAAGACATTAGCGCATCTTTATTTATAATAATTTCAAGCGTTGAGCCAGGTTCGTGCCAACCCGGGTAATAGTAATATTTTGCTACTTGATGGAAGCCAAAAGTTAAGTCGTTATAGGGTCCTACCCACTCTGCAGCATCTACCACCCCCTGTTGAAGTGCTAAAAAAATCTCATTACCAGGTAACTGAACCGTTTCTCCTCCTGCTCGGGTAAATATTTCTCCAGCAAGACCAGGTATACGCATCTTTATTCCTTTAAGGTCTTCCATTGAATTAATTTCTTTATTAAACCAACCGGCCATTTGGACTCCAGTATTGCCGCCTGCCAAAGGAACTAAATTAAAAGGTTCATAAGCTTCTTGCCACAATTCCAACCCTCCCCCGTAGTGCAACCAGCCGTTCATTTCTTGGGCTGTTAAACCAAAAGGAATGGCTGTAAAAAATTGAGATGATTTAACTTTTCCCGTCCAATAATAAGAAGCGCCATGACCCAGTTGTACGTTTCCCTGAGAGACAGCGTCAAAAACACCCATTGCAGGTACTAGCTCTCCAGCTCCATAAACTTTTATTTTCATTTGGCCACAAGTCATCTCATCTACATACTGAGAAAAATTTTCTCCTGCCATTCCAAGTCCAGGAAAATTCTTTGGCCAAGTGGTGACCATGTTCCATTTATAGCTCTTTCCTCCATTAGATAAACACGTGTCATCTGCCACTACCTTTTCGGCTTCAGAACACGACACCATCACAACAAGAACTCCTATTAAAACTGCATATCTTTTCATTAAATTTCCTTTTTCTATATTGACCTAAGTTTGGCGTATGAAACCATTAGCCACTTAGTCTTACCTTTATTAAAACTCACCTCAACTCTTGCATTTGCACCTTGACCTTCGTAATTCAGAATTACCCCTTCTCCAAAGACTTCATGGGATACCGTCTGTCCGAGTTTAAATTCTGTATCAGGCACCTCCCCTGAAACAATGGATTTTGATCTTGGTTGATGCCTAGGGATATTTCCACCGGTACGCACCTCCATGGTTAACTCTGGTGGAATCTCTCTTAAGAATCTTGATGGAGGGTTGAAGTTTTCTGTACCGTAAAGATTCCTCATTTCTGCATGAACAATAAATAATTTTTCCATTGCCCTTGTCATTCCCACATAACAGAGTCTTCTTTCTTCTTGTAGCTGCGCAGGGTCTTCAATAGAGAGTTTATGAGGAAAAAGTCCTTCTTCAAAACCCGTAATAAAAACTAACGGAAATTCAAGACCTTTAGCCGAATGTAAAGTCATTAGCTGAATTGCTGCTTCATGTTCTGCTGCCTGGTTATCACCTGCATCCAATGCAGCATGGTCAATAAAAAGTTTTAATTCAGTAGTTTCTTCTTCTCCTTGAGGAGATTCAAAATCAGCTGCTGCAGTCACAAGCTCTCCTAGATTTTCTACTCTAGTTCTTCCCTTTTCCCCTGCTTCTTTCTTATGGTATTCAATGAGGCCGCTTCTTTGAATGACATGATCCACCATGTCTTTAAATAATAAATCTTCTGTCTCTTCCTCCAATTTTTCAAAATCAGACATAAAACCTTGCACGGACTGAGCTGCTCTTGGGGTGAGTCCTTCTGTTTCTAAAAGGTCTTCTGCGGCCTTCCAAAGAGAAGATTCATTTCTAAGTGCCCTGGCTCTTATGATATCAATTGTTTTAGCTCCTATTCCCCTGGGAGGTATATTTATAACTCTTTCAAAAGCAGCGTCATCTTCTCTGCCAAAGACCAATCGCAAGTATCCCATAGCATTCTTTATTTCTGCTCTTTCGTAGAACCTTAACCCGCCGTATATTTTATAGGGCAGTCCTTCTCTTAATATGGCCTCTTCCAGAACCCTTGATTGAGCATTTGATCTGTAAAGTATGGCAACTTCATCAAGATTTCTTCCCTGGCCCATCCAGGTTTGAATACTGCCCACCACGTACCTAGCTTCATCGTCTTCGTTATAGGCGGAGTAAATAGAAATTTGTTCCCCTTCCTTCTGTTCAGTCCAAAGGTCTTTTCCCATTCGCCCTTGGTTATTCTTTATAACCGCATTTGCTGCACTCAGAATAATCTCAGTTGACCTGTAATTCTGTTCAAGCTTAACCACCTCTGTTCCGACATAATCTTTAGTAAATCTATTAATATTTTCACTTTTTGCTCCCCTCCATCCATAGATAGATTGGTCATCATCTCCAACGGACATAATATGACTACCGGCATTAGTCAGTAGTCTTAAAAACTGATACTGAACCTCGTTTGTATCTTGAAATTCATCAACAAGAATATGTTGGAACCTTCTTTGGTAATGCTTAAGTATCTGTTCATTATGCCGGAGCAGCAGGTAAGATCTTAGTAAGAGTTCTCCAAAATCAACTAAACTCTCTCTTTCACACAATTCTTCATAAGCTGTGTAAACTTGATTCATCTTTTCAGCAAAATAATCATCGCCTACTTCAACATCTTTAGAGCGCCTGCATTCGTCTTTTTGCTTATTTATAAACCACTGTATTTGTCTCGGTGGCCACTTGCCATCATCCAGTCCCAAAGATTTACTTACCCTTTTGATGACCCTAAATTGGTCTTCACTATCCAATATTGCAAACTCTCTTCTTAAACCTGCCTCCTCCCAATGACTTCTTAGCAACCTATGGGATATACCATGAAAAGTACCACACCAAAAATTGCCCATCTCTTCTTCTACGATGTTTTCTATTCTGCCGCGCATTTCACTTGCCGCTTTATTTGTAAAAGTAACCGTCAAAAGAGAATGTGGGTTAACACCCATGCCTTTTATAAGCCAAGCAACTCTGTGAGCTATCACTCTGGTCTTGCCTGAACCGGCCCCAGCAAGGACCAATAAATTCTTGGATTCAGATGTGACCGCCTGCCTTTGGGGTTCGTTTAAGTTTTGAAAAATATCAGATACATCCACGGGCGTATTCTATATAAAAATCAGGTTTTTTAATTAAGTAAGTTCAAATATTTTGATCTAATTTCTGCCGCAAAGAGAATGAGAAAAATTTAATCATGGGTTATGATTGTTAAATATTATGACAGACGCAAAAGATTTTTTTTCTACGTATAGTGATTTTGTAACCAAAGTGACTAGCGAACCAAGCCTTGATTTAGAATCATTAAAATCCTCACTGGATTCTATTCAAAATAATTCAAATATTGATATTCCAAGATTGCTTACTGGGGCCCTTGGCCTTGGAAGTGAAACAGGTGAATTTGTTGAAATAGTTAAGAAAATGGTCTTGCAAGGCAAACCTGCCGATGAAGCAAATATCTTTCATATGAAAAGAGAACTTGGAGATATCATGTGGTACTGGGTAACCGCTTGCATGGCTTTGGGATTAGACCCGGTTGAGGTTATTAGCGAAAACCAAAAGAAATTGGAAGATCGGTACGGGGAGCAATTCACTATCAACCAAAGTGAAGTTAGAGCTGAGGGAGACCTTTAAAGCTTAGTAAATTCTACTAACTGATTCTTTAGCAGTAAACTCTTCTGGGTCTGCTCTTCTTAAACCCATTACCGTCCAAATATCCTCTAGAGCTTCAACAAAACGATCTATGTCTTCTTCTTCGTGTCTAGGAGATATGGTCACCCTAAATCGTTCGTCGCCCTTAGGAACGGTTGGGAAGAAAACGGGCTGTATATATATTCCATGTTTTTCAATGAGCAAGTTAGCTGCTTGTTTGCAAAGTGCTGGGTCGTACAAATGTATAGGGATTATATGGCTATCGTTTTCTAGAAAAGGAATTCTCGCCTTTCTTAAGCCCTGCCTGATTCGATCAGAATTTATTCTAATATTAGCCCTCAGATCATCCGATTCTTTAGCCAGTTCAATGCTCTTTATGGAAGCAGCAGCTATGGAAGGGTTCATGGAAGAAGTAAAAATAAATCCTGGTGCAAAGCTTCTAATGTAATCAATTATGTCTGCATTAGCTGCTACGTAACCTCCCATTTGGCCAAAAGACTTTGATAACGTTCCGTTAATGATATCAATTCTATCTTCAAGTCCTAGTTCAGCGGTAATGCCCCTTCCTTCCGGGCCATACAGCCCTACGGAATGAACTTCATCGAGGTAAGTTAGCGCATTGTATTCTTCAGCCAACGCAACAATCTTCGCTATTGGTGACCTCATGCCCTCCATAGAATATAAAGATTCAAAAACAATTAACTTTGGAGTATCAGCATTTGAAGTCTTAAGAAGTTCTTCTAAATGATCTGTATCGTTGTGCCTAAAAACGTGACAAATAGCATCAGCATTTTTTATACCCTGAATAAGAGAAGCGTGGTTAAGTTCATCAGAATAAACCTCGACACCTTCCAGGTTCTTGCATAACGTCCAAAGAGACGATTGGTTGGCTGTATAAGCTGACGGAAATAATAAGCTTGCTTCTTTCTTGTGCAACTCTGCTAGCAAAGTTTCTAGATCAACATGGTAAGTTGAGGTTCCTGAAATATTCCTTGTACCGCCTGATCCTGTTCCTAACTCATTAATAACATCTATAGATACCTTTGTTACCTCTGGATGCTGACTTAGGTTTAAGTAGTCATTGCTGCACCAAACCTCTACTTCCCTTTCCCTACCTTCAAACCTTTCAGTTGCCTTAGGAAAACTGGATTGATTTCTGTTGATAGCCCTAAATTTTCTATAGAGACCTTGTGACTTAAGAGAGATTAGTTCGTCTGAGAAGAATTTTTTATAGTTCATGGAGTTTTATTTTATTAAAATGTAAAAAAGTAAAAAATCAGGCGTCAACAGACGTGAAATATAGCATACTTGGTAATGTAATTATTCAGGCGAGAACCGTTCTCATTTAAAACCTTAAAATTTTGAAAACAATCAAATTAATCTCTAGAAAAAGTGATTTAGCTAAAATACAGGCTCATTTAGTCTCAACTGAGCTAAAGAATAAATTTCCTGATCTGGAAGTGGAACTGATTTTTAAATCTACTCTTGGTGACAATGATTTAACAACCCCTTTAAATAAAATGCCCGACATAGGGGTGTTTACTAGTGACATAAAAAAAGACTTGTTGTCTGGGAGAGGCGACTTGGCAGTTCATTCTTGGAAAGACCTTCCCATCGATACAGAACCGGGTACTTTTATTTGTGGAACTCTTCAACGAGCAGATATGAGAGATATGCTTTTTTTAAAAAAGAGCAGCAAGAATAAAACTTTTTTGGAGATATTGTCTTCTTCACCAAGAAGAGAGAAAAACTTAAGTAATTTTTTACCTCATGCCCTGCCTGGTGAACCTAATGGCATTTCTTTCCACGATGTTAGAGGCAATATCCAAACTCGTTTCACTAAATTGATGAAAGGAGATCGGGATGGTCTTGTTGTTGCAAAAGCAGCTATAGACAGAATTTTGAAAAGCCAAAAGGATGAATTTAAAGTTGGGAGAGAATTACTACGAGAAGCTCTAAAATCATTGAATTGGATGGTTCTTCCTTTGTCTGTAAACCCTTGTGCTGCAGCTCAAGGGGCTTTAGCTCTTGAAATAAGAACTGAAGATAATGAATTGCGATCAATGATAGAAAGTATTTCAGATGTTCCTGCCTTTAAGCTGATAGAGGAAGAGCGACTGATTCTTAAATCTTACGGCGGCGGTTGTCATCAAAAAATAGGTGCCAGCATTGAATCCTTTGAAATTGGTCAAGTTAAAACAGTTAAAGGCGAAACAGAGGATGGAGAGGAAATAGATGAAAGAGTTTTTAAGCCAAAAAAAGAGGTAAAAGATTTTTTTGAAGATATTAAAAATAACTCATACTTTCCGCAAAATACAGGGGAGCAAATATTTTTTGAAAGAAAGCCCATCCCTGAAACAGATTCCATACTGAGGGACTTAAAAAATACCGGGGTTTATATAAGCCGATCTAATGCCTTGGATAATAAAATCTCTTTAGATGATTCAAATTGTGTGTGGGCAAGTGGCTTAGGAACATGGAAGACTCTTGCTAAAAGACAAGTGTGGGTTAACGGTTGCTCAGATAGCTTAGGTGAAAGAAATAGCCCAGAAGAGAATCCCTTTGAAGACATGAATTGGTTGAAACTATCTCATTCTGGCAATAAAGACGAGACCAAAGAAATCCTTGCAACTTATAATCTAAATCCTATTGATCTTGACCCTAAAATAAAAGAAAACACCCACTTTTACTGGATGAGCAGCACGGCATTTGAAAGGGCAATAAGTGTTTACCCGGAAATACTCAAGGCCAAGCACGCAACGGGGCTTGGCAAAACGTATGAAAAGATTCAGTCCTTAGCTCCCAACAAAGTTATGCCTTTTTTAAACTACGAAGACTGGCTCGCACAAATAGAGAAACACTCTTAAGTTAAATAGTTCTTTAGGCAGTATATAATGTACATTTTGAACCCCACTGCGTTTAAACAATAGCCTTATGAAGCCATCTAGAAAATTTCCATTAACCCGATTAAGAAGAAATCGCCAAAGCGCGAATTTAAGAGACTTAGTTGCTGAAAATGCACTTTCGTCAGATGACCTGATTCAGCCCATCTTTATAAAAGAAGGCTTGAAAGGGAAAGAATCCATCGAACCTCTTCCAGGCGTGAGCAGGCTTGGCTTGGATGTTCTTAACGAAGAAATAAGAGAACTAGAATCAGCTGGCATTAAAGCAATAGCCCTCTTCCCAGTTATCGATTCAAGCAAGAAAGATGACAAAGGCTCTGAGTCTTTAAACGAAGACAACCTGGTGTCTCAAGCCATCAAACAAATAAAAGAAATGTCTGAGATGGTAATTATTTCTGACGTTGCCCTAGATCCCTACACCTCTCACGGTCATGACGGCCTTATCAATGCCGATGGTTATGTTGATAACGATTTAACTTTACCCGTTCTTACAGAGCAAGCCCTGGTTCTTGCAAAAGCTGGCGCTGACATTATTGCGCCTTCAGACATGATGGATGGAAGAGTTAAATCAATCAGAGATGCATTTGAGGCCAAAGGCTACGTTAACACCCTGATACTGTCTTATGCGGCAAAATACAGTTCCAAGTTTTATGGACCCTTCAGGGAAGCTGTTGGTTCATCAGCAAATTTAGGCGTTGGCAGCAAAGACACATATCAAATGGATGTTTCCAACGTAAAAGAAGCGCTTCAAGAAGTTGCTATGGATATTGAAGAAGGAGCCGATATAGTTATGGTCAAGCCAGGAATGCCTTATCTGGATATTGTTAAAGCGGTGAAAGATGAATTTTCTATACCTACATTTGCCTATCAAGTCAGCGGGGAATACGCGATGCTTAAGGGTGCAATAGAAAAAGGCTGGCTCTCAGAGGAGGCCTTTATGGAATCTTTGCTTTGCTTTAAACGCGCAGGTGCCGACTGCATTTTGACGTACGCTGCTAAAGAAATAGCATTAGAACTTAATAAATAAAAGGCCATTAATTGTCTAATTCAAGATTTATAAATGCTCTGAACAGAAAGGCTCAAAGCACCCCACCCATATGGTTTATGAGGCAGGCAGGAAGATATCACAGCCACTATCAGAATTTAAAAAAATCTTATACGTTTGAAGAGCTGTGCAAGACTCCTAAGCTTGCGGCTGAAACGGCCATGGGCCCTATGGAAGAGTTTGATTTTGATGTAGCCATTTTATTTAGCGACATTCTTTTTCCTTTGGAATCTCTTGGAATGGACTTAACTTATAATCCTGGGCCCATTTTTGGTTCTCATCTGAATGAGACTAACTTAAATGAACTCATTACCAATAAAAATGCAATCGCGTCGCTTGAATTTCAAGGTGAGGCAATAGAGAGAACGCGGGAACGACTTCCAGAAGATAAATCCCTCATTGGTTTTATTGGAGGGCCTTGGACTCTAATCTCTTATGCATGCGGTTTGAGCAAAGCAACCGACACTCTTTCGCTTGATAGCTTTAAACTAAGCTTTCTTGAAGAATCCATCCTACCTCTTCTTGAAAAAAATATAGAGTTGCAGCTCAGAGCAGGTGCAGAAAACCTAATGATATTTGATTCCCTGGCACACCAGCTAGCCAGAGATGATTTGTCGATTTACTTAAAAAAAGTATTTTCTTCTCTGGTTAATAAGTATCCAGGGAAAATAGGTTATTACGCTAAAGACGGCGTAGATTACTCTTTAATTCTAAAAACTATCGAAGATGACAATGTAGACATAGCCGGATTGGGTGTGGATTCACATGAGAATATTGCACCTTTTTTTAAATCCACATCCAGGGGATTTATCCAGGGTAATTTTAGCGAACACTATTTAACACTACCCAAAGAAGAGTTCGTTGTTCATTTAGAGATGTATCTAGAAAGTATGGCAAAACTCAGCGATAAGGAAAGAGCTGGCTGGGTGTGCGGACTGGGCCACGGGGTTTTAAAAACAACCCCTCAGGAAAACGTTAAGGAATTTGTTAAACGAGCCAGAGAAGTCTTTTCTTAGTCAATTATGGATATAGAAGAAAAAAAGAAACTAGCTTCATCTTGGTTCAGGGAACTGAGAGACTCTTTTTGCAAAGAGTTTGAAGCTATTGATGGAAGTAAATTTGAAAGAAAACATTGGGATCATAAGTTTTCTGGTGGTGGTGAGATGAGCATAATGAAGGGTGATGTATTTGAAAAAGTTGGCGTTAACATCTCTACCGTGTCTGGTCAGTTTGGGGATGACTTTAAATCACAAGTTCAAGGCACTGAAGAATCTTCCGAGTATTGGGCCAGCGGAATAAGTCTGGTTGCTCACATGCATTCTCCTAAAGTTCCAGCCTTTCACTTCAACACCAGGTTTATAGTCACTGGCGATTCTTGGTTCGGTGGTGGCGGGGATATAACACCAACAATAGTTCCGAAAAAAGAAGTTGATTTCTTTCATGCTTGTATGAAAGAGGCTTGTGATAGCGCCGATGAAGATTATTACCAAATCTACAAAGAGGCTTGTGATGAATATTTTTATCTTCCTCACAGATCAGAAGCCAGAGGAGAGGGCGGAATTTTTATAGATCATTTAAAAACAGACTCCTGGAACGATGATTTTTCTTTCATCCAAGAAGTCGGCAAATCAACTCTCAAGGCAATTACAACGATTATTAAAAATCTCAAAGATGAATCGTGGACGGAAGAAGAAAAGGACCAACAACTAATTAAACGTGGGCGTTACGTAGAATTTAATCTTATTTGGGACAGAGGAACCACCTTTGGATTAAAAACGGGCGGAAATATAGATGCCATTCTTATGTCTATGCCACCCAATGCAAAATGGAACTAAAAGAATGAATACCTTTCTAGTTTTTAAGACAATTCATATTATTTCCGTAATAACTTGGATGGCAGCATTATTTTATTTGCCAAGATTATTTGTGTATCACTCTACAAAAGAAATAGGATCAGATTCTTCTGAAACCTTTAAGGTTATGGAGTCAAAACTCCTGAAGATCATAGGCAATCCATCTCTTGTTTTTGTTTGGATCTCTGGTCTTGTTCTTTTAGGTTATAAAGGTCTAGAAATTTGGCTAGTTTTAAAAATGTTTCTTGTCATGGGCATGACACTTTTTCATTTATATCTTAATTTTTTAAGGAAGAGATTTGAGAATGATGCAAATGAAAAATCAGAAAAGTTCTTCAGGCTGATAAATGAATTGCCAACGATACTATTATTGATAATTGTTGTATTGGTTGTCTTCCAACCTAGATTCTAAAGTGCTACAACTTGACCGGGTTTTAAGATATTAAAAAATTTATCAGGTAAGCCCTGATCCTTCAGAGATTCCTTTAACATTTTCGGTGGCTCCAGAATCTCTTCATCTGTTAATTGAAAAGTCCCCCAATGCATCCCAAAATTCTTCTCAGACTCAAGATCGATAGCAATTTGAATAGCCTCAGATGGATTGACATGATGTGTTTTCATAAACCACCTAGGCGCATAAGCACCAACAGGAATTAAACTAAGAGAAGGTGAACCTAGTAGGTTTTTTGTTTCAATAAAATCTTTGGAATAACCAGTGTCTCCTGCATGGTAAATGGTCTCAGTTTTTAATTTCATGAACCACCCTCCCCAAAGGCTTTTATTTCTGTCCGCAATACCTCTTGCCGACCAATGCTGTACGGGGGTAAAAGTAAATTTTGATCCTTTAATTTCAATATCATCCCACCATAGAAATTCTTTTATATTCTTAATCCCTTTTCTCTCAAGCCTACGTCTATCACCCATAGGAACTAAAAAGATTGCTTCTGGATTTGCCTTATATATTTTCTTAAGGCTTCGAATATCCAGATGATCATAATGATTGTGACTAACCGTGACGACATCAATGGGAGGAAGTTTATCTATAGGAATTGCTGGAGGTATAAGTCGCTTTGGTCCAGCAAATCGAACTGGCGAAGCCCTTTTAGAAAAAACCGGATCGGTAAGAATGGTTAGATTATCTTTATTTATAAGATATGTTGCATGCCCAATCCAAACCATATAATCAGTAGATCCAGAATCTAATTCCTTCCACTCATCAGAAGAATCAATCGCTACAAGTTCAGGTTTTTTATTGGTAAATGTCCATTTTAAAAAATCTCTAAAAGACTTTTCTTCAGCCTCTTCATTAGTATTCTTAAATCTCTCGTTGGGCATTATTAAGCTTGAAAATAATAGCAATGGAAGAATGAATCTTTTCATTGAACCTTGGTTATTTTGATAAAGCTATATCTATTTCATCAATTTGATCTTGAGTAAGCATCCCAGCCGACTCAGCATCTAGGCTCTCTAAAAGTTCAGTTCTATTTTTAACTCCCAAGATTACTGATGAAACTTTTTCAGCACTAAGCGCATATCTATATGCGAGAACCGAAGGGGTAATCTGCCATTCTGCTGCTAAATTCCTAAATGGCTCAGCTCTTTCATAATCTTCAAAATCTTTAATATCCCGACCTGATTCATGTGGCTTTCTGTCCATTTCAGAGGTCAAAGCACCAGCCTGAACCGCTCTTATGCCCAGGATGGGTATATCTGCCTTCTGGCTTGCTTCCAGAATACTATTTGGATCATAGTCATTATCTACATAGCCAATAGCTCCAGCAGAATTCAAAGGATTAACAACACACTGAATAGCTTCAGGAGGAGTTGCATGATTTATTGCTTCAATGACAGCTTTATTCTGACCAAGCCCTCCTATGCCCCAACTTCCTATTTTTCCTTCTGCTTTCAATCTTTCAAAAGCTGGGATTGCTGCATTAAAGTAGCAAGATAAAGAAGTGCTAACTGCGTCTCTATGATTATTTAATACTTGAAGTTGAAAATCATCTTCCCGCAACTGAGTATGTAAAAGAAAAAGATCTACTCTTTCCATGTTTAGATAATCAAGGCTCTGGGTAAGTGATGAATTTAAATGATCGTATACTTCTGCATCCGGCAATGTGCCTAATCTACATTTAGTAGTTATTTTGATGCCATTGATTTCTTTACCCCGAAAAACCTCTCCAACAACACTTTCAGCCTCTCCATTACCGTACATAGGAGCGACGTCTAAATGATTGATTCCTTTTTCAATTGCTAGATTTACTGTTGCTATAGCTTCTTCTCTAGTGGTCTCTCCCCAAACCTGGCCCAATCCTCCTCCTCCAAGTGTTAAAGCACTAATAGAGTCATAAGGCTTAAAATCTCTTTCTTGCATAGTTATTTAATCAACCCCATATCTTGTAATTGTTGCGCTGTTTCAGTTACTGACTGCTCAGTAGAAATATAATCCCAATTAAAAAAACTTTTAGCCTTTGTTTTATCTATATCTCCTTTTCGATTAAGTGCAGATAGAAGGGTCTTCAATTCCCCTACAAATAAAGACATTATTTTAACAAGAAAATTTGGCATCTCTTTGGTGGGTGATTTTTTAAATCCAGCTTCATTTAAGGTTTTCCCAACCTCAGCAAAAAACATTTCATTTTCACTTACTATAATTCTTTCTCCATTGGTCTTCTCTTCAGTCATTGAAAATATATGTGCCTTAGCCACATCTCTTACATCTATATAGCCCATATGTATCTTGGGGCATGCCGGCATAGATCCTGAAATTAATTTAAGTAAAAAATCGTTTGAACTGCCAATATCGCTGGTAAGCATTGGCCCGGTAACAGCGACTGGATTAATAACAGTAAGTTCAAATTTCTTTGATTCTTCTAAGTTTTCAACAAAATCCCATGCTGCCTTCTCGGCAAGAGTTTTACTTTTTGCGTACGGAGAGATTTCCCCATCTACACTGGACCAATCTTCTTCAGTGTAAACTTCTTTTTCTCTAGGGTGCCCATACCCCACAGCAGCGAAGGATGAAGTTAACACAACCTTTTGAACTTCGGAGTCTGCACATGCTTTTAAGACTCTGAGAGTACCTTCAACAGCAGGCTTTATGAATACATCTTCATTTTCTGGTTCGCCTAGAAAAAATGGAGAGGCAACATGTAAAACATATTTCGATCCTTCAACAGCTTCTTTCCACCCATCATCATTCAATAAATCTGCAATAAAAAATTCTAAGTTTTCACAATTTGAAGAATGCTTTTTCATGGCTTCCATCACTTCTTGTTTCCTAGACTCTGATCTTAGAGTAGTCCTAACTTTGTATCCTTTATCAAGCAATTGTTGAAGGCAATGAAGTCCTATAAAACCGGTTCCGCCTGTCACTAAAACTGTTTCCATTAATTCTCTCCTGTTATTTAGATTATATAATTCAATAGTTTATATTTTATTTACGAAACCATGCGCTTAAAAGCATTCGGATGTTTATCTATAAATTGATGTTTTAGAGCGCCTAAGATATGCGCCCCTAAAACGATATAAAGAAGATAAGGCAGAAGGTACTTATGAAAACCGCCCCATACTTTATAAACATCACTTTGCTCCCACAAAGGCTGCATCTCCCAGAAAAAGAAGTAAGTTTCGTAACCGTGATAACTGGTCATCATAAAGCCAGTCACTGGTATGGCCAGCATCATAAAGTAAAGCGTGTTATGGGCTCTATGAGCAAGCTTTTCTTCTCTGGATGTAAGTGAATTATCTAAGGAGGGACGTCGAGATAATTTATTCCAGACCAATCGAACTAAGACCAATAAAAAGACCGTTATCCCTAAAGTCTTATGAACAACATAGTAAGCATTCCTATAGCCCGTATCTTCAGGGATCATAGAAGCAAAAATTCCCATTGGGATTAAGGCTATAAAGAGAATGGCGATTGTCCAGTGGAGCATACGAGACACTCTGCCGTAACGATTATTTTCATTCTTTGCTGTTAAAACTAATACAGAAGAATTGAGTCTTTGACGGTTAGCGACATACAAAAGAAACAAGCCTGTTAGTAAGGCAGTTACTGATTGAATCCATAATAAAGAAGGTTTTGCTAAATCAAGTGGGGTTTGATTTGGCTTGGGATCTTCCAGCACACCGGAGTTAATAATAAATAAAAAGAACCAGGCAGCGACTATCAAGCAACCCAGACCAGCAAGAACCGTTCCAAATACCCTGACATGTGGCGAGCTATAATTTAAAGCCCATGAAGTTAAGACAGATAAAATAACAATACCCATAGAAACCCATGCACCAGGATTAGCGGCATAAAGGCTCAAAACCATTTCGTTCATACAATAGATTTAAGAAATAATTAAAAGTTTGCTAAACAGCCTGTCTCTTAAGCCAAATCAGTTGAGCAATAATGCCCACTACATAAATAATCAGGAAAGCTAGATGGAAATTCAGCAACAAAGGATCTTCAAAAGAGTCTATGAACGTATCACCTACTGGCAGTCTTCTTAGAAAATCTGTAATAGCAGGAATCATGTGAAAAAGTAATGTGGAGGTATAACCCAAAGCTTGAAAATACTTTGAGAAAGATCCAAACCACTTATATCGCTCCATGATGTATCCGCCAGCAAGAGCAATTAAAGTAAGAACAGCCAATACATGAGCCACTCCGAAACCGCCTTGGTTATAAATACCCAGAGCCGATCCTGCTACAAGCAGAGTAACTAAAATATACAATTTTCCTGAGCTTTTCTCGAATGAGATTACTCGATATTTGTATATAGTATAAAAACCGCTCAATACAGCTAAAATTCCCAAGATAGTATGAAACCATCCCAATAATGTCATCTCTGGCATTCTTTATTCTCCTTTTTATTTTTTAAATGTTTACCCATGCCCCATGGAATCCGTAAGGCACTCTTTGCGGCAATTTAATGCGGGCCAAAGGTCCTGAGTTAAGATCTTGAGCATTTAGAATTATTAGATCGCTGATATCATCTGCCTGGTTATAAACAAACGATAAAAGATAACCCTCGTCTTCAGAATTAGGGTTTTCGGCCGGCACAAACACAGGCTCAGCACCCATGTGTCCCTGCCCAAATTCATAGGCAGTCGAGCTGTCATTATTAAAGTCATACTTAACTATTGAACTAAAATCAGGCGCTGAAGCGTTAGCAGAAGCAAGCAAATAGCCAAACTGGTTGTATTTACCAACCAAATCGGGGTGAATTCTAGGAAATTCAATAGATCTGTCATCCATCCTATTTTTCTTTGAAGATCCGGACTCAACATTCAATTCCCATCTTGTCAGCTGTGGGGGAGACTCTGTGAAAGGTCCATTCCAATCAGTATCAAACAATCTGTCATAGTTGGCAGCATCAACTACCACGTTTCCACTGGCGTCTTCATAGGCATTTACCGTATGAAAGAAATACGCTGGATCAATTTCAAACCATTGAACTTCTGTTGATCCGTTGTGACGATTTAAAAGACCGATTCGTGATTGATGTTTATCGTTCCAAGAAAAAGGGAAATAACCCCTCCCCACTTTATAGAAACTGAAGGTTACTGCTAAATCAAAAACCAACATATAATTTTCAGTAATGGCACATTCATGCAGCATGGATTTACTGGGGAATTCAATTTCTAGAGTCTTTTTGTGATTTCCGTCTTTGTCGATCACCACGTAATTGATGTTGTTAAAATTATTTGCATAGTCATAACACATGGCGTGCATCTCACCCGTGTCTGCATCTAATTTGGGATGTGCAGTGAAACCTGAATTGATGTCGCCATAAAAAGGCTTAGTTTCCAATGAATTCATTTCTTGATCTATTTCTACCGGGAACCCGCCTGCCTCAACTATTGCATATATCTTATTGGCATGTGATATCACACTTGTATTGGCTTTTGAATCATTGCCTGAAACCAAAGTGTTTTTGTACCAAAGAGCATTACCCGAATCCAGTCTGACCCCGTGTAGCATACCTTCTCCCGAGAACCAATGATGTTTCTTGGCATTGGGCTGA
>CAJJAM010000013.1 GCA_905182235.1 SAR86 cluster bacterium SAR86B
GAAGTTTTACAAGATCTTGCTGTTATGGAAGGAATAATAGAACCCATTGGGCGGTCTTGGGAGACAACTTCAGGTGATTCAATAGACCTTAAATCCTACCTAATTGAGAACCAGAAAAGCATTAGATCTGAAACAATGGTAAGGAAAATAGATCGTGAGATCTATGACACAGACGGAATTATCACGGATGACATACAAGCAAGTGCTGGAGGACAGCTCCCCTCGGGTTTTGATCCTTCTAGCCTCTATGCTGCCAGACAACACCCAAAAGCATTACAAATGACGGTCTTTGGAATGGGCGACGCTTTAGGTCAATTGGGTATTGATTGGGATGTAATTCAGTCAAAAATAGGTCCGGATGAAGTGGCAGTATTTAGCGGAGCCGCTATTGGACAAATGGATAAATTTGGTTTTTCTGGTCTCATGCAATCTCGTTTAAAGGGATCAAGAGCCAGTTCAAAGAATCTTGCTTTGGGATTGGTAGAAATGTCAGCGGACTTCATCAATGCCTATATATTAGGGAGTGTAGGAAGAACAGGACATTGCGTTGGAGCTTGTGCAACTTTCTTGTACAACTTGCAACTTGGTAAAGAAGCCATTGAATCAGGCTCTGCACGTTTTGTTGTGGTTGGCGGTTCTGAGGCACCGATCACTCCAGAGATAGTTGATGGCTTTTATGCCATGAGCGCCCTATCGGATGATAAACGCATGCTTGAACTTCAAGCTTTACAAAATGAATCCATTGAAAATGGACCTAATCAGGTTAAAGCTTGCAGACCTTTTGGCAACAATATTGGCATGGTCCTAGGAGAGTCAGCTCAATTTACCATTCTAATGGACGACGCATTAGCTATTGAGCTGGGAGCAAACATTTATGGCTCTGTGCCATCGGTTTTTTCTCATGCGGATGGCTATAAAAGCTCCATAAGCGGCCCTGGTATTGGCAATTACATAACCATGGCCAAATGCGCTTCCAGTGCTTCGAAGATACTTGGTGCTGCTTCTCTGAAATCTAGAACTTTTGTGCATGCTCACGGCACGGGCACTCCGGCCAACAGGACAACCGAGTCTCACATACTGAATGAAGTTGCCAAAACTCACGGAATTAAATCTTGGCCTGTCTCAGCTATCAAGTCCTATTTAGGTCATAGCATGGCACCTGCTTCAGGGGATCAACTGATAACGTCATTGGGAACTTGGGATAAGGGTGTCATTCCTGGTATTCACTCTACAGATCAAATAGCAGATGATGTTTACAACAGCAATTTAGATATTCTTATGGAGCATAAGATTGAAGACCCAAGCTACTTCGAAGCTGCTTTTCTAAACGCAAAAGGTTTTGGAGGAAATAACGCTTCTGCTTTAATCCTATCTCCTGATAAAACTAAAATGATACTGGAAGAAAAATTCAGTCATTCAAAAATGAAGTCTTATCATGCTAAATTAGTAGCTACAAAAAAAGAAACAGAAAAACACAATAGATCCTGTCTGAAGGGTCGTTACAACGTAACTTACAAATTTAATGAAAATGTATTGCAAGGAGAGACAGACGTGGAGATTAAAAAAGATAGCATACGTTTGAAAGGCTTTTCCCAACCTATAAAACTTAAATAAATCTATTTGGAGGATTAAAAAATGGAAAGAAACTGGAGTGAAGTAAGAAGAGAAGTGAAAGACTTTGTAGAAAATGAAGTCTATCCAGCAGAATCAATACTTGAAAAAAGAGACGAGGAATCTTCTAAGAAACTATCTGAATTAATGCAGTTAGCAAAAGATAAGAATCTTTGGGCATTAGGCCACCCTAAAGACATTGGGGGTCAAGGAATGCCCTTCATGGAGTACGTTTATGTTAATGAAGTTGTTGGGAGGTCTTCTCCCTCTATGGTTGCCTTAGGCACGCACTCGTTACAAGACTCAATAATGTTAAGGGAATTTGCTTCAAAAAGATGGAGAGATACCTATTTAGAACCATTGGTTGCGGGAGAAATTTTTCCTAGTTTTGCCATGACTGAGCCTGATGTATCTAGCTCTGACCCAACACAACTTCAAACAAAAGCAGTCTTGGATGGCGATGAATGGGTCATCAATGGCAGAAAATGGTTTACGACTGGGGCAGCAAGAGCAACGTATACAACCGTTATGTGTAAGACAGAATTGGATGTGCCAAGTCACGGTGCTTTTAGCATGATCATTGTTCCAACGGACAATCCGGGATACAAGATAATAAGAGAAACCCCTGTTCTAGGAACAACAGGAGGAAGCGGTCATTACGAAGTTGAATACGACAATGTCAGAGTGCCTGCAGAAAATTTACTCGGCCCCAGGGGTCAAGGGTTTTTGATAGCACAAAGAAGATTAGGACCTGGAAGAATATTCCATTGCATGCGCTGGTTAGGACAAGCGCAAAGAGCTTTTGATTTGATGTGCTCAAGAATGCATGAAAGAGAAGCTTTTGGTTCATCTTTAGCCGATAAGCAATTGCTTCAGAAATTTGTCTTTGATAGCGCCTGTGAAATCCAAGCGAGCAGACAACTGACATTGGATGCTGCCAAGAGAATAGATCAAGGTGATGATGCCAGAGTGGAAATTGGTATGATAAAAGTCGTTGGAGCAAAGATGGTCCACAACGTCATTGATAGAGCTATACAAGTGCATGGAGCTAAAGGTTTAACGGATGATACGCCGTTAAGCCTAATGTATCGTCATGCAAGAGAAGCCAGAATATATGACGGTCCTGACGAAGTGCACGTCCAATCCGTTGCAAGAAGAATTCTAAAAAATTATCAAAATAACGGAGCCGGATGGGATTTCGGAGAACGCGACGCAAGTTTAAATTCTGATTGAATGTCATGAGTGAAGATTTGTCCTTCCACTTGAGCAATGGTTTATCCGAATTGGGCATAGGCGGATCTATTGAAAACCTTGAGCCTCTAACCGGTGGAGCTTCAAAAGAAATATGGAAATTTAATTTAGTAAATTCAGACGTTTCTTCAAAAATGATATTTAGAAGAGGTTCTGGAACAGAAAGCTCCCTTGCCATCCAAACCGCTGATGAAGCAAAAATTCAAGAAGAGGTGCTTAAAGAAGGCGGACCCGTTCCTGAAATAGTATTGGTGTCAAACTCTGATAATGATCTGGGTGACTCCTATGTCATGAAATTCATAGAAGGAGAAACCATTGCTCGGAAAATTCTAAGGGATGAACGCTACAAACCTGCTTTGCCTCTTTTGGCCCATCAGTGCGGGGAAGCAATTGCAAAAATTCACAACACCCCGCTAGCTAACCTTCAATTCCTTCCTAAAAAATCTCCTATTCAGCTTATAGAGGACCTCTACAAGCTTTATGAATCGTACCAGCAGCCTTCCCCTGTTTTTGAATACGCTTATCGATGGCTTAAACAACAAAACTATGGGGATTTTAAAGAGAGTCTTGTCCATGGTGATTTTAGACTTGGCAATATATTGGTTAATGAGCATGGGTTAACAGGAATTATAGACTGGGAATTGGCTCACATTGGTAACCCTATTCAAGATTTAGGCTGGATGTGCGGTAATTCTTGGCGCTTTGGAAATTATAAAATGGTGGTCGGAGGTTTTGGAGAAATAGAAGACTTAATCCAAGGCTATAACGGTGTAAGCGAAGAAAAGATTAGTGCTGAACTTATAAAAACATGGCAAGTATTTGGAACGTTTAGGTGGGGAGTTATTTGCCTAATGCAAGCGTATGCTCATATAAACGGCAGTGTAAATTCTATTGAGAAAGCTGCAATAGGAAGACGTGTCTCTGAAACAGAAATAGATATTGTTGACTTGTTGTTTTTAGGAGGTAATTAATGATATTCGATCGACCAACCAGCATTGAATTAATAGCGGCTGTTATTGATTTTCTTAATTCTGAAATTAAAGAAGAGCTCCCCCCTCACCTAGTCTTCAAACTTAGGATAGTGACAAATGTACTGCAAATTGTGCAAAGAGAAATAGATCTGGGCGAGAACTTGTCAAAAGAAGCTGAAGAGTTAATTAAAGAAGTAATAGAAAGCACTCAAGAGCCTTCTTTAGTTGAACTTGCCAACTCTATAAAAGAAGGCAATACGGAATTAGACAAGGAAAGTCTTAAGAATGCACTTATTGAGATCACCAAAAGCAAGATATCAGTGGACAACCCGCGATACTCTACTTTTAAAAAACTAGTCGAGTGATTTAAGTTGCTTCTTATCTCTAAAAATCATCATTAAGGGCATAAACAAAGGCCAAGTTTTATGGTAGTGTTTTGGGAATAAACGCTGAGAGAGATCTAAAAGTTTGGCATCCAAACCAATAAATATCCTTCTTTTATTCTTCTTAACGCCATTAAGAATTATCTCAGCGGCTTTACTCGGATGCATTCCTCCTTCTCGAAACTGATTGCCCATCTCTTCTATGGTAGAAGGGGCGCCTCTTGTGAAGATAGAATTCTGCCTTTCTTCAACCTGATTATTAAATTCTTCTTCATCAAATCTGGCATTCGCAGCAATATTGGTGCCTACGTGACCAGGATGAACGCAATGGATTTGAAGATTGGGATTGGTGTCAGCCATTTCCATGGCTAAACTCTCCGTAAACCCTCTTACGGCAAATTTAGTTGCGTGATAAGCCGTCTGACCTGGAACTGCAACCATGCCAAAAATAGAAGATGTATTAACTATTGCGGCTTCGGGTCGATCAATCATGTGAGGGATGAAAGCTCTTGTGCTGTTAATGACACCACCAAAGTTGATGTCCATAACCCAATCCCAGTTATCTTCTTCCATGTCCTTAAAGTGAGATCCTGTCGTAACCCCTGCATTATTAAATACCAGATCAACCTTTCCATGTTGTTCAATAACTTTCTCCGGCAATGCTTCAACCGCTTCCTTGTCTGCAACGTCCAAAATATGAGAAGAAACAGAAACGTTGTATTTTCGTAACATTTCTACCGTTTCATTTAACGTTTCTTCATTAACATCACAAACAACGACATCAGCTCCGTCTTTAGCCAGAAGCACAGCAAGGTAACGCCCCATACCTGATCCAGCACCGGTTATTACTGCTACTTTTTCTTTAAAACTTTTCATATTTTCTCCTACGATTCTCTTATTAAATTAAAGATTTGTGGATGTGTCATCCACTTCCGATCTGTTCTGTCCATCAAAAGTCATGTTGTAAGCCTCTTCAGGTGACTCTCTGACCCACTTATCCAGTGCCTTGGCATCCTCTCCTACGAGAATTCTCCATTTATTATCTTTTACTCCGTCAAGAATTACGGTCGCCGCTTCTGCTGCAGTCATAGGCGCTGACTCTTTAAAAGATTCAGTCCGTTCTTTTATAAGATCTCTGATTTGATCTAATGATTGATTGTGTACAGGCGCTCCTAATTTAATCATATTTTGTTTCACTTTTTCCATTTCTTCATCAGATCTTGGACCTGAATTAAGGAGTTTTCCTGTGTTAATGGCAATAGAAGTTCCAATGTGTCCTGGCATAACCACCGACACACCAACATGAGGTGCGTTCATCCTAAAATCATCTATCAAAGATTCGCTAAAGCCTTTTACAGCGAACTTAGCTGCGGAATATGCCGTGTGAGGTGTTCCACCTAGACTTGCCCAAAACCCGTTAACGCTGCTTGTGTTAATAACATGTCCTTCATCGCTTGCTACGATAAAAGGCACAAACTCTCTTGAACAGTAATAAACACCGTACCAACAAACCGCAAAGCATTTTTCCCATTCCTCTCGAGAAGATTCAATAAAACTTGCTCCTCCACCTATTCCAGCATTATTGAACAGAAGGTTAATAGTTTCTGTTTCATGTTGTTCAAGAACTTCGTTCTTAAATCTAATCACGTCTTCTTCAACAGAAACATCACAGATATGAGTAGTAATGTGAACATCAGGAAACTCTTTTGAAGTCAGCGCAAAGCTTTCTTCTAGATTTTCTTTTATCACATCGCACATAGCAACATGACACCCCTCTTTAGCTAATTGACGAACCAACTCACGCCCCATGCCCGTTCCACCGCCAGTGACAACAGCTATTTTATCTTTAAAGCTTTCCATTCTTTCTCCTCCTATGAGTGGTAATGAATTTAACTAGGAAAATCGCTAAAAGGGAAAGGCTTGTCTTCAGACCTGTAAGTGATGAAATCTAAAATTTGAACCATGTAGTTTCTGAATCCCGAAGAAGCTCTTAAAATATTTTTATTAGGACTGTTTGTTAAGAGAACAAAAAGAAATTGGACTGTAACAATAAGCCAAAGAACCCATAGCGATATTGAATATATAAAAGAAAACCCCATCATCCATAAAAGCCTTAGCCATTTACCTTGCTGTACAAAATTCTCTTTTAAGGATTCTGTGTCTATAGAGTCATCTACTGCCTCTGTCTCAACAACACCTTCTACTTCCTTATTTTCTTCTGATTTTTTATTCATAATTTTGTTATTTATTTCTAGAATTCTACATCTTTCAGCTGATCTGTGCCCAAAACTTTCTGAATTGAGTTGTTCAACTCTTCTCCTTCATAAATTATTTTGTAAAGAGAGTCCACAATGGGCATATTTACTCCTCTTTCTTTAGCCTTCTCCCATACAACTTTAAGCGTTTTTAATCCCTCAGTTGTCTGCCCTATTTCTTTCTTTGCTTCTTCCACTGATAAACCTTTTCCTATGTATTTACCAATTCTATGATTCCTGCTTAAAGGGGATGCGCAAGTTGTGATTAAATCTCCTACTCCAGATAAACCTAAAAAAGTTTGAGGATTGGCTCCCAACTCTATTGCCAGCCTACTCATCTCCGCCAGGCCTCTGGTCATTATCATTCCAATGGTATTTTCTCCAGAATCAAGACCGTCCGCTATTCCACAAGCAATTGCATAAATATTCTTTAAAGCTCCTCCCATCTCGACACCATAGATGTCTTCATTGACGTAAACCCTAAATGAATCTGAAGAAAAAATTTCAACGAATACAGATTGTAAATCTTCACTGGAAGATGCAATGACAGTACCTGTTATTTGTCCCTTAGAAATTTCACTTGCCAAGTTAGGTCCGCTTAGCACTCCAATAGGCCTTTCGTCTCCAAATACCTCACTTAAGATATGGCTCATAAGAATAAATCCATTCTCTTCAACTCCCTTGGTAGCGGTTACTAAGTGAGAAGTTAATTTTATGTGAGGGGCGGCTTTTTGCGCTATGTCCCTAAACGAGTCACTTGGTATGCAAAATATAACTAAGTCAGATGAAGATATTGCCTCTATTTCATTGGTTGCCAGAAGATTGTCACTCAATATGTAACCCGGCAAATACTTAGAGTTTTGTTTTCCTAAATTTACTTGCTCAACAACTTCATTGTCTCTCATCCATAGAGTCGTCTTAAAACCTCTTTCAGCTGCAAGATTTGCCAAAACAGTGCCCCAGCTTCCTCCGCCTAAGACCGCTACAGTTTTATCATTCATATTACTTAATTAACTTCACAAGCTTCTATTTTATGATGATTCTATCAGGCTCCTCTTAATTTATATCAAATCAAGGTAATATTAGGCCATGGAATTAAGAGAAATAAACACACCGGAAGATCTCAAAGAAACTTTGACTCAGCTTGGTACGCAATACATAAAAGTAGCAGTTACTGATATAGATGGAGTACTAAGAGGAAAATACATACATGTTGATAAATTCCTCAAAGCCAGTAATGAAGGTTTTGGATTTTGTGACGTGATCTTTGGATGGGATAGCGAAGACGAACTTTATGAATTCAATACTGCAGACTCTTCAGATTTATTCACCGGCTGGCATACAGGCTTTCCAGACCTAAAGGCAAAGATTGTTCTTGATTCAGGAAGGAATGTTCCGTTTGAAGAAAACACTCCCTTCTTCCTCTCTGAACTTGAATCTGCTGATGTTTGTCCTCGAGGAATTTTAAAAAAAATATTGTCAAGATTAGAGGGACATGGACTTAAAGCAAAATCTGCATTTGAGTACGAATTCTTTCTTTTCAATGAAACCCCAGACAGTATCAGAGATAAAGATTTTAAAAACCTCGATAACTTTACGCCTGGAATGTTTGGTTACTCAATATTAAGAAGTTCCGTTCATTCAGACCTATACCAAGAAATCTTATCCATGTGTTTATCCATGGATATGCACCTTGAAGGCCTTCATACAGAAACAGGTCCAGGAGTTATAGAGGCGGCAATAGCTGTAGATGACGCTTTGTTGTCGGCTGATAAAGCTATTCTTTTTAAAACGTTTATGAAAGTTTTAGCGCAGCGAAATAATTTAATGGCTAATTTCATGGCTAAATGGTCTGAAAAATATCCAGGTCAATCAGGTCATATTCATGCATCTTTACAACACCTTAATGGGGAATCAGCATTTACAGGGAGCCAAGGCGAAATAAGCGAAACAATGACTTATTTTTTAGGTGGCTTACAAAGGTACATGAGAGAATTTTCTAGTTTAATAGCTCCCACTGTCAATTCTTATAAACGATTGTGCCCTGGTGCTTGGGCACCTATCAACATGACCTGGGGTGAAGAAAATAGAACGACCGGCTTAAGAGTAATAAAGGGAGGTCCCAGCTCTCAGAGAATAGAAAACCGACTACCCGGGGCTGATTCAAATCCGTACTTAGCGCTAGCCGCAACTTTAGGGGCTGGATGTCTTGGTATTGAACAAAAAATACTGCCTACGGAAGAAACCATAGGGACTGCTTACTCTTTGAAAGTTCCAAAAGAACTTGAAGTGCCTAGAAATCTAAAAGAAAGCTCTGAGCTTTTTAAAAAATCTGAATCAGCCAGATCTTTATTTGGTGATGCATTTGTAAATCATTTTAGCAACACAAGAAAATGGGAACACGATCAATTCTTAAAAAATAGTAGCTCAATGAAAACTGATAAGATATCTCAATGGGAGCTTGCAAGATATTTTGAAATCATATAAAAATTAGAATGAGCACGGGCTTAGTATTTCACGAACGCTATCTATGGCATCACACGGGCAATCATGCGGATTATGTTCCTTATGGCGGACTGGTTGAACCGTTGCAACACGCTGAAAGCCCTGACACAAAAAGAAGAATAAAAAACTTATTGGAAGTATCCGGTCTTCTAGATGAACTAACAAGAATTAAACCCCGACCGGCGACAAAAGACGAAATTTTACGATTTCATACTAAAAAATACTTTGAGCATATCCAATCACTCAATAAAACCATTTCAGTAGATGCAGGAATTTCTGCGCCTATGGGTATAGATAGTTTTGATATAGCGCTGCTCTCTGCAGGAGGTGTAATTGAAGCTTTTGATGCTGTAATTAATGGCACTGTGGATAATGCTTACGCTCTGGTTCGACCACCTGGACACCACGCCATGCCTGATATAGCGATGGGTTTTTGCATCTTTGGTAATGCTGCAATTGCTGGTATGCATGCCTTGGCTAAAACAGACATACAACGAATTGCCTACGTGGATTGGGATGTTCATCATGGCAATGGGACACAAGCTGCGTTCTATTCAAATCCTAATGTTCTCACCATGTCCGTCCATCAAGATAGAAACTTCCCAACAAACACAGGTTTGATTGAAGAGAACGGAGAAGATGAAGGCACTGGATACAATATTAATATTCCCCTTCCTCCTGGTTCTGGAGTGGGAGCTTATGAAGCCACTTTTGATAGAGTAATTATTCCTGCTCTTTATAAATTCAAGCCCGAACTAATAGTAGTTCCTTCTGGATTTGATGGTGGGGCTAATGATCCAGTGGGTCGACAGATGATGACAAGTGAGGGCTTTGGGTCTCTAACCAGAAAATTAATGAAGGCGGCACATGATCTTTGTGAAGGTAAAATTATCATGACTCACGAAGGTGGCTATAGTGCGGCTGCTGTTCCATTCCTTGCGCATAAAGTGATAGAAACTATGGCAGGAAGAGATTCAGGTATTGTTGATCCTTTCCAAAATATCATTGGAAGAATGGGCCAACAAGAACTACAACCCCACCAAGATAATCTAATCGAAGAAGCAGAAAAACTGCTTCTAAACTTATAAATCATGAATGATATTTTTAACTTAGAAGGCAAAACCGCACTAATCACAGGTGCTTCATCTGGATTAGGAAAACATTTTGCAAAGACACTTGCTGGAGCAGGAGCTTCAGTAATCTTAAGCGCTCGAAGAATTGAAAACCTAGAAGCTTTAAAAGCTGAAATTGGTTCGCAAGCTTCTTGCATACCTCTTGATGTAACGTCGGTGGAAAGTATTGATAATCTTGTAAAAGAAATTAGAAACACCACAGGGAGTCTAGACATCTTGGTTAATAACGCAGGCGTTTCAGATCCTCAACGCTTTAAAGATTTAACAGAAGAAAGCTGGAATTACGTTCTTGAAACTAACTTAAATGGCGCTTTTAGAATGGCCAAGGCTGTAACCGATATTTTTTTAGAAGATAAAAAAGGCGGGAGCATTATTAACATCGCATCAATTCTGGGCATTAGAGTTGGCTTAAACCTTACGAGCTATGCAGCAGCGAAAGCAGGCCTTGTTCAGCTAACTAAAAGTATGGCCCTTGAGCTCGCTCGTTCAAACATTAGGGTTAATGCAATTGCGCCCGGTTACATACTTACAGAAATAAACGATGACTTCTTTGGCACCGAAGAAGGTCAAAGCTATATAAAAAGTATACCAATGAGGAGACTTGGTCTTGAATCCGAACTGGATGGAATTCTTTTGTTGCTCGCCAGTGATGCTTCTTCTTTTATGACAGGGTCGATTATTCCAGTGGACGGCGGGCATTTAGTTAACCCGCTTTAATTGCTAGCGCACCAATTTAATTACTTTTCCAACCACCAAGTCTCTGTTTGGAAAATCACCGTTAAGAAGTCTTAATTGCGCTTCAGCGTTGTATGAAATGGAACTGTTGCTAGCTAATTTCTTATAAGTATCTCCTCTTTTTACAATGTATTTTATTATCCTTAAGGGTTTAGACATGT
>CAJJAM010000014.1 GCA_905182235.1 SAR86 cluster bacterium SAR86B
TTCCCAAGGACTAAGCACGGTAATGTTTCTCAATCTTAAAATAACGCTGAAAATGTGCTTCTGAAAGACTAAATAACTCGTTCTCAATAACTTTTTTTAATTCAAATAAGTTATTTTCTACTCCATCTTGCAGGACTATGCCAAAGTCTTGTAGAGAATCTATTGATTGGCTTGCTTGTCGTAAAAGATCAAAAACCCAACAAAAAGGGTTGTCATCAATGGCGTACTTTATGTCCAGGGTATCTAGTTGATTCTGTAAAAGTTTTTTATTAACTATGGATATTTTAGACTCCATGATCTGAGTTTTTAAAGATTCCAGTCTGGTTAAAACTGCTGTTTTCTGAGAATCCTCGTAACCATTCCAATCTATAACTTCATTCTGAAATCTTTTACAGCCCCTACAAACTTCATCGCCAAACACGGTTGAGCAAACTCCAATACAAGGTGTTTTTACACTTCTAGTCATTGGTGAGTATCATATATCTATGTTATTTCTGCGCAACTTCTTATGAGGTTTTATGCTAATATGCTGCACCAAATAGAGCACCAAAGGTAATATTATTTATGTTGCAAGAATATAAGAATCACGTAGAAGAGAGAGCCTCTCTTGGAATCCCCCCATTGCCATTAAATGCAGAACAAACTGCATCTGTGGTTGAATTATTAAAAAATCCGCCAGAGGGAGAAGCGTCTTTACTGCTAGATCTGCTTACCAACAGAACTCCTGCCGGGGTTGACCCTGCAGCGTATATCAAAGCAGCCTTCTTAACCGATCTAGCCAAAGGAGAAGCTACCAGTCCCTTAATTAATAAAGAAGATGCAACAAGACTGCTAGGTACAATGCTTGGGGGTTACAACGTTGAGTCGCTTATTGATCTTCTCAAAGATGAAGAAGTTGGTGAAATTGCAGCAGATGGACTAGCCAAAACCTTATTAATGTTTAACTCTAAACATGATGTTATTGAACTAGCAAAAGAAAATAAAAATGCTCAGCGAGTGGTTAATTCTTGGACTAATGCAGAATGGTTTACGAGTAAACCCGAGCTACCAAAAATAATTAAAGCTATAGTTTTCAGAGTTGATGGAGAAATAAATACCGATGATTTGTCTCCAGCTCCCGATGCTCCTTCAAGACCGGATATACCACTTCATGCGCTTTCCATGCTTACGAAAACTTTTAAAGACCCGATAAAAACAATTGAAAAATTAGAAGAATCTGGCCTGCCTGTTGTTTTTGTTGGTGATGTAGTAGGAACTGGATCGTCAAGAAAATCTGCTACTAACTCTTTGTTGTGGCATATAGGAAATGATATTCCATTCATACCTAATAAAAGACAAGCTGGTATTTGCATAGGAAGCAAAATAGCTCCTATCTTTTTTAATACTTTAGAAGATTCGGGTGCGTTAGCTTTTGAGTGCGATGTATCGAATATGAATTTAGGAGATGTGATTGAGATTCATCCTTATGATAAAAAAGTAATTAATGCAGATTCAGGTGAGTTACTTGCTGAGTATGAATATAAAAGCTCCACCCTTTTAGATGGAGTAAGAGCAGGAGGAAGAATCCCTCTTATCATAGGAAGAGGCTTGACTGATGAGACAAGAGAAATCTTAAAACTTGAGAGTTCGAATGTATTTATAAGACCAGATGTTGCTGAGAAAAGCGATAAAGGATTTACCCTAGCACAGAAAATGGTAGGAAAGGCTTGTGGAGTTGATGGAATTAGACCAGGAATATATTGTGAACCCAGAATGTCTACTGTTGGGAGTCAAGACACAACCGGACCGATGACAAGAGATGAATTGAAAGAGTTAGCATGCTTAGGATTTAACTCTGATTTAGTCATGCAGTCCTTTTGCCACACAGCAGCCTACCCTCTTCCAAAAGACGTAGAAACGCAGCACACGCTTCCAGAATTTATTCAAACTCGAGGCGGTGTAGCATTAAAGCCAGGAGATGGAATTATCCATTCATGGCTCAATAGAATGTTATTACCAGACATGGTTGGAACCGGTGGAGATTCACATACAAGATTTCCCTTAGGAATAAGCTTTCCTGCAGGTTCAGGTTTAGTTGCCTTTGGAGCAGCATTAGGTGTAATGCCTCTTGATATGCCAGAATCAGTATTGGTTAAATTTAAAGGAAAAATGCAGCCTGGTATAACTTTAAGAGACCTAGTAAATGCCATACCATATGCGGCATTACAAAGTGGTCAATTGACACTACCTAAAGAAGGAAAGATAAATATTTTTTCAGGCAGGTGCTTAGAAATTGAAGGACTTCCTGATCTGAAAGTTGAGCAGGCATTTGAGTTATCAGATGCTTCTGCAGAAAGGTCTGCTTCTGGATGTACTATAAAATTAAATGAAGAGCCGATAAGAGAATATCTAGAATCTAACATAACTCTTTTAAGATGGTTAATTTCAGAAGGCTACGAAGACGAAAAAACTCTTGAACGAAGAGCTCAAGCCATGGAGGCTTGGTTAAAAAATCCTGTTCTCATGAAAGCAGATGAAGATGCAGAATATGCTGCTGTTATTGAAATAAATTTAGAAGAAATTACTGAACCACTACTGGCATGTCCCAATGATCCCGATGATGTAAAAAAACTATCAGAAGTTGCCAATACCAATATTGATGAAGTCTTTATTGGCTCTTGTATGACTAATATTGGCCACTTTAGAGCAGCTGGAAAATTACTAGAGGACGCAACAGATCTCCCTTCCAGGTTATGGGTATCACCGCCCACCAAGATGGATAAGCACCAGCTCATTGAAGAAGGTTACTATGAGATTTTTGAGAAAGCTGGAGTTCGACTTGAAATGCCCGGTTGCTCGTTGTGTATGGGAAACCAAGCAAGAGTAGAGGCAGCATCTACAGTGGTTTCAACTTCAACAAGAAACTTTCCAAATAGGCTGGGTGACGGGGCTTTTGTTTATCTTGCTTCTGCAGAAGTAGCTGCTATTTGCTCAATTCTAGGACGTATTCCTACTCCAGAAGAATATCATGAGTATATGCATGAGATAAATACTATGGGTCCTGAGGTTTATCGCTATTTAAATTTTCACCAAATAGCTTCTTACAAAGATGCTGCTAATAATGCAGTATTGCCAACCATTACTATTGAAGAAGTTAAGCTCTAAATAATTTTAATTTAACTTTGCCTGTCTTAGGAGTTTAGTTCTATCGTTCCTGCTATCTTCCAGTTTTCTTAAATAACTTTCGTCTATATCAGATGTAACATAATTACCGTCAAATATAGAACAATCGAATTGCTTTATGTCTTCATTGCCTTGCTGTGCCGCACTGATTAAATCTTCTAAGGATTGATAGACCAGCCAATCAGCCCCTATATGCTCTTCTACTTCTTCTTCGGTTCTGTTGTGAGCAACAAGTTCTGTCGTTGCAGCCATATCAATTCCGTAAACATTTTGATATCTAATAGGAGGAGCAGCAGAAGCAAAATACACCTTCTTAGCCCCTGAAGATCTCGCCATCTCAATTATTTGACGACTTGTAGTCCCTCTAACAATGGAGTCATCAACTAACAAAACTACCTTACCTTGAAATTCTAAATCAATGGGGTTCAATTTCTGACGGACAGATTTTTCTCTTTTTTCTTGGAATGGCATAATAAAAGTTCGTCCTATATACCTATTTTTTACAAATCCCTCTCTATACTTAATGCCCAGTGTTGAAGCCAACTGCAAAGCTGATGTAGTACTACTGTCAGGAATAGGTATGACAACATCAATATCGTGATCAGGATTTAACTTTACAATTTTTCTTGCCAGAGCCTCGCCCATTCTCAACCTAGACTTGTGTACAGAAATCTTATCAATTTCAGCATCTGGTCTAGCTAAATAGACATATTCAAATATACAGGGTGTGGGAATGGGATTATCTACGCAAGACTCTACCTCCATGTCACCTTCAGAGCTTATAAATACTGCAGACCCAGCGCTTATATCATCTATGACATCAAATCCTAAAGATTTAAGAACCGTGCTTTCAGAAGCAACGATGTAGTCATTCCCCAAAAGATCGTTCTCCTTCGAACCCAAAATTAATGGCCTTATCCCAAAAGGATCTCGAAAACCAACAACACCCACTCCGTTTATCATGATTACCACTGAATAGGCTCCTCTCACACGCTTATGAGTTGCTCTCACCGCAGCAAAAATATCTTTAGCTGAAGGTTTGACTGAACCTTGTTTTTGTAATTCATAAGCGAAGATGTTTAATAATACTTCGCTATCTGAATCGGTATTTAGATGACGTAAATTTTCATTTACAAGAATATCTGATAATTCTTCGCTATTAGTAAGGTTTCCATTGTGAGCGATACTAATGCCGTAAGGAGAGTTCACATACATTGGTTGTGAAAGCTCTCTATCCTCACTACCTGCCGTTGGATATCTAACATGACCTATGCCCATCTGGCCCTTCAAAGTCAACATATCTTGGCTACGGAAAACTTCTCTAACTAGACCCAGTTGTTTACGTATATGAAATTTGTTGGCGTCTGAGGTTGCTATACCAGCAGCATCCTGGCCTCTGTGCTGAAGAATTGTTAAAGCGTCATAAATGATCGGAGAAACTTCCGATTGACTGACAAGTCCAACAACGCCACACATGCTTGCTGACTATTTTATATTAAAGTAAGCGATTTAGATTCTCTTTTATTGATTCTACTGCATCATTTTCTAAAATAATTTTTGATTTTAGCTCCCATTCTCTAAGTAAAGGTTCAACATAAACAGCCATCTGCATAGTTATCTCCCTGGAATGAGAATCAAGCCACCAATCTTTTTTCTCTAAGAAATCTATGTTCAATAAAAAAACACTTAATAAGATAATGGACACTTTAAGTCCTCCAAAACAGAGACCTAAGATTTTGTCCAGGCCTCCAAGGCCCAGAATACTAAATGTCTTAGATAGAAGGCTTCCAACGAACTTAAAGGTAATAAAAAGAATTAAAAATAAACCTATAAAAGAAACTACTTTTTTAACCTCTGGATTTACGATGTATTCTTCAAGGTAAGGAAATAAAACAGGACCAAAGAACCAAGCTGCTACTAAAGAAAATACCCAGGCTGCCACTGAAAAAAGTTCTTTAGTAAAACCATTAAAGAAACCACTTACAGCGAAAATACCAATCAATCCAAGTGCCGCCCAATCAATGATTACCATAGTTTAATCCTGGTAATACTGAACTTCAGGAGATACATTTAATAAGGCCTGTACTTCTTTCTTTATTGATTTCACAGTCTCTTCATTAATATTTGGTCCTACGTTTAAAGTGTATATAACTTTACCATCTATTATTGAATCTCTTATATAAGCCTTGAATCCCTTATTGTTCAATAAAATAAAATCTTTCATCACATCTTCTTGTGTTGAATAAGAATCTACCAATATAGACCAGGCCAGCTTATTGTTACCTTTTAATTCACTGAAGTCTTTTTCTAATAAATCTTCCATTTCTTTTATCTCTGGATCACGATACAGTTTTAAAGGCATGTCTAATAACGGTTTATCTAATTCGTTATTAATTTGAAGCTCGGGGATGCTCTCAGTCTCAAAACCAGATTCATCATTTCTTATAAAAGAAAGTACTATAAAACTAACTATAATTGCAATGCAGATGTAAGACGCTTTACTCATATCAAGATTCTAATTTTTTAATTACTCTAAAAGCTTCACTTATTGTATAAAAAGATCCAAAAATTAAAACTAATTCACTCTCTGATTCCACTAAAGCACCATCAATTGCCTCTTTAATACTTTTTGTTGGCACCACTTCTTCTGTCACTAACTCAGATAATAAACCAGTGAGGTCTATGGCTGAGAGTGATCGTTCAATATCCGGAGAAGTAGCATACCATTTAGTAACATGCTTCTTGATGGATTGAACCATCTCTGAAACATCCTTATCTTGCATTACACCAAATATCGCAGATATCTTATGATCTTTTTTGTAGTTCCTTTCTATGTATCTAGAAAGTTGTAAAACTGAAGCAGGGTTATGAGAAACATCGAGCAAAAACTTATCATTAACCAGATCGCACCTTCCTTTAAGATTTGTAGAATTTATAATATTTCCTAAACTAGAATTATTTTCCTTTCCTAGTAAAAAAAAAGCTGTGAGTGCACAAGCAGCTGCTTCTATAGATAAGTGGTCTTCTTTTAAGTCATCAATGATTAGTTCATCTCTTTTTCTATTTAAGAAATAAGTCCATCCCGTTTTACTAAGTTCAATCTTAAAATCTATACCTAACTCAAATACGCAAGCACCGATCCTCTTTGCTTCTTCATGAACACTATTAGGAAGATTATTCTGACCTAAGATTGCAGGTTTGTTTTCTCTAAAAATTGCAGACTTCTCTTTACCAATTTCTTCAGTTGTTTTTCCCAACCAATTTTGATGATCTAGATCCACGTTAGTAAGGATAGATATATCAGGATCTATTAAATTAACAGGGTCGTATCTTCCTCCAATGCCTATTTCTAATATAGCTACGTCTAACTGTGCTTCCGAAAAAATTATAAAAGCGCTTAGAGTAGCAAAATCAAAATAAGTTAAATGAGTAGAGCCTCTTTTTTTTTCTATTTTTTTAAAAGCTTCAATTATCTGATAATCGGAGACTGGATTTCCATTTAACCGTATTCTTTCATTAAAGTTAAAAAGATGAGGTGAAGTATACGAACCAACTCTTAAACCCTGACCTAAAGTGAGTTCTTGAAGAAATTCCACTGTTGTGCCTTTGCCATTGGTTCCGCCAATGATAACGGTATTTTCTGCAAACTTACCCTTAATTAACTCTTCATAAAGCGGTCTGATTCTATCAAGACTAAAATCATCCTCATTGAGCCTTAACGTTTCAATGTACTTTAGCCAATCATCTAAAGATTCTAGAGGCATCTTTACGAAGCGTTATCTTGTAATTTTGTAAGAAGCCTGTGGAGTGTCGAACGCATATCTTTTCGATGAACAATCATATCAATTGCACCGTGCTCCAATAAGAATTCACTTCTTTGAAATCCTTCTGGAAGTTGAACATTTAAAGTTTGTTCTATGACTCGTGGGCCTGTAAACCCTACTAACGCTTTAGGCTCTGCTATATTAATATCTCCCAACATTGCGAGACTGGCAGAAACACCCCCGTATATAGGGTCAATCATGACTGAAATGTATGGCAACCCTGCCTGATTCATCCTTTCGATAACAGCGCTGGTCTTGGCCATTTGGTAGAGCGAAACTAGAGACTCTTGCATCCTTGCCCCTCCGCTTGTTGAAAAGCAAACAAACGGCAATTGCTTTTCTAATGCACGGTTCATTCCTTCAACAAATTTCTGCCCTACGACAGAACCCATCGAACCTCCCATGTATCTAAATTCAAACGCAGCTGCAACAATAGGAATTTTATTAAGTCTCCCCTCCATGACCAGCAAAGCTTCTTTTTCATTGCTAACCTTTTCAGCACTTTCTATTCTGTCTTTGTATTTCTTAGTGTCTTTAAATTTCAACCAATCATTGGTTTTTAAATTAGGTGAAATTTCGTGCATGTCTTCAGGGTCTAGGAAAATCTCCAATCTCTTTCTGGCCCCTAAACGTATGTGGTGATCGCATTTTGGGCAAACAAAAAGAGCAGCTTCCAACTCAGGAACGTAAAGAATATTGCTACAGGCACTGCAGCTCTGCCATAAACCTTCAGGGATGGTAGATTTCTTTGAAGAATCTTTTCTTATGAACGAAGGTAGTATTTTCTCAAACCAGTTTGCCATTATTATTTTAATAAAGCAGAAGACAATTCTTCTATTTTGTTAGATATTTTATCAGAAAGCTGATTCTTTCCTTCTGCAATCAAACTTACCAAGGCACTTCCAACTACAATCCCATCAGAAAGGTCCCTAACAGAGACAACTGAGTCCGCATCTTTTATACCAAATCCCACCACTACTGGTAAATCAGTCATGGATTGAATAGTGTGAACCTTACTTTTAACTTCCAGAGGATCAAATTCATTTGCTCCTGTAACTCCTTTTACAGAGATATAGTAAATATAACCTGATGCGTCAGTACAAATATTTTTGATTCTTTTTTCATCGGTTGTTGGGGCTATGAGCCTTATAAGATCGAGACCATTACGTGAAGCAGCTTTAGTAAAATTCTTACTTTCTTCCGGCGGCATATCAACCAATAAAATGCCATCAAGTCCGCTCTTAGATGCTCTGGAGCAGAAATTATCAGCTCCCATGGCTTCAAAAGGATTCATATAACCCATAAAAACCACAGGAGTAATAGAATCTTTTTTTCTGAATTGAGTTACCAGATCCAAGGCATCTGACAAAGTTGTTTTATTTTCTAAGGCTCTTTCATGTGCATGTTGAATCGTAGGGCCTTCAGCCATGGGATCGGAAAAAGAGATGCCAAGCTCTAGAATATCTGCTCCCTTAGACACCATAACTTCCATAAGATCCAGTGTGGTTTCTAAGTCAGGATCTCCTACAACTAAATAAGTAACCAAAGCCTTCTTCTTTTGCTCCCTTAAATTATTAAAGGTGGACTCAATTCTACTCATCAAAGATTAATCCCTTCAATTTTGGCCACGGTGTTGATATCTTTATCACCCCTTCCAGATACATTTACTACTATCACTTCATCTTTGTTCATCAAAGGTGCCATTTTCTTAACATGGGCTAGCGCATGAGCTGTCTCTAGTGCAGGCATAATGCCCTCTATCAAAGTTAACTCTTTGAAGGCCTCTAAAGCTTCTTCATCATCAGCAACAACATATTCTGCCCGCCCTATATCTTTTAACCAGGCGTGCTCTGGTCCTACGCCAGGGTAATCCAGTCCAGCTGAAACTGAATGAGTTTCTTTAATTTGACCTGCTTCATCTTGCATTAGATAAGTTCGCATTCCATGAAGAATGCCTTCTTTTCCATCACTTAAAGGTGCGGCATGTTTACCAGTTTCCAAACCCAAACCTCCTGCCTCAACTCCAATAAGTCTTACATTCTTTGCATTAATAAATGGATAAAATAAGCCCATTGCATTTGAGCCTCCTCCTACGCAAGCAATTAATACTTCTGGGTCCTTACCAAATTCTTTCGCACTCTGAGTTATTAATTCTTTTCCAACAACTGAATTAAAATCTCTTACTATCTCAGGATAAGGGTGTGGTCCTGCCACACTGCCTATAATGTAATAAGTATCATCAACATTGGTTACCCAGTCCCTCATTGCTTCGTTCATGGCATCTTTTAGAGTCCTCGTACCTGAAGTTACTGAAACAACCTCTGCACCAAGTAGTTTCATTCTAAAGACATTCAAAGATTGCCTATTAATATCCTCTTCTCCCATGTAGACAACACAAGGCAGCCCATGTCTCGCCGCAACAGTTGCTGTAGCTACTCCGTGTTGACCTGCCCCAGTTTCCGCAATTATCCTCTTCTTGCCCATACGCTTCGCAAGCAAAATCTGTCCAACTGTATTATTGATCTTATGAGCACCTGTATGGTTTAAATCTTCTCTTTTTAAAAAAACTTTGGCTCCGCCCAGCTGTTTAGTCCAACGTTTAGCAAAATAAAGTGGCGATGGCCTGCCGACATAAGTTTTTAGGTCTCTTGATACTTCATCTTGAAAGTCTTTGTCCTGTTTTATAAGTTGATACTGTTTGTCTAGTTCTTCCAAAGCAGGTATTAGTGTTTCAGGGACATACCTGCCGCCATATACTCCGTACTTACCATTACTGTCTGGTAGAATCGGGTGTTCTTCAGTCATGAACTTCTCTCACTTTATTTATGAATATTTTTACTTTATAGATGTCTTTCTTACCGGGGTAAGATTCTACACCAGAGCTAACGTCAACTCCTGTGCAATTAACTTCACCTAATGCCTGAACAACATTATCAGAATTTAAACCGCCGGCTAGAATGAAAGGCAACTTGGCACTATTTTGTATCAATTCCCAGTTAAATTTATTACCTGTTCCACCAAATGTACCTGGATTGTAAGAGTCTAATAGCAGTATTTTTACTCCCTGGAATTCCTCATACGCTGCTTCTAAGTTAAATTTTTCTTTTATACTAATTGCTTTGATGAAATCATTCTTAAAAGACTGACAGTATGCTGGGGTTTCAGAACCATGGAATTGAGAAACAGTGTTTGGCATTACATCTAAACACTCATTCACGTATTCATCAGACTGATCAACGAACACTAAAACTACTTGAGTCTCTTGATTCATAGAGTCGTAGATTTCTCTAGCTTTATGCAACTCCAAATAACGAGAACTATTTTTGTACATCATCAATCCTATGGCATCAGCGCCTGCAAGATGAACGGCTTGAGCATCTTCAACAGATGTTATTCCACAAATTTTGATGAAATGTTTCAAAGTCTTTCCTAAAAAAATGAATTCTAACAGGTTAAAAAGATTCTTTCTTATGCGACAGAATTCTCTCGAGAAGGAATCTTAAATTGTTGTGGGTATTCAGGACCAATAAAATACAACCCATCTGCTGAAACTGTCTTACCGGACAACCTGCGATCTTTACTTTCTATAATGTTATTTATTTTAGAAGCAGCAATATCTTTTTGGCCGACCAAAATTAAAGTTCCCACCATTATCCTCACCATGTTCAATAAGAAACTATTAGCAGTTATATCAATACTAATAAATTCATTCTTTTTAGCTATTGTAATATCAGTAATCTCTCTAACTGGTGAATTAGACTGACAACCCGAGCCCCTAAAAGAGCTAAAATCTCTTTCTCCCAGAAGGTATCTAGAAGCTCTTCTCATTGCCTTAATATCTAAATCTTTATTGACCCAAAGAGATCTCTTCCCCCAAAGTGCTGAAGGAACTTCAGTATTCCTTATGATGTATCGATAGGTTCTTGAAAGAGTAGAGAATCTTGCATGAAAATCACTATTCACCTCTTTTGCCCAAAGAATTACTATATCGCTTGGCAATAAAGAGTTTCCTCCCCTTACCCATTCTTGCTCTTTTCTAGAAGCGTATGTATCAAAATGCATTACCTGGCCATATGCATGGACCCCACTGTCTGTTCTGCCACAAGAGAAGGTCTTTATTGTTTCGTTAGAAACTGAATTTAAAGCAACTTCCAGTAAACCTTGAACGGTTTTTTCTGTTGTTTTTTGTTTTTGTAGTCCAAAGTAATTTGTACCTTGATATTCAAGTCCTAAGGCTATTCGTCTGATCTTTTTAGGCATGGGAGAATTTTTTTAATAAACTCTGAATTACCATTTGATTTTCTTCCGATAGATTCTCTTCCGATAGCACCTCTTGAAGTAACTCTTGGGCCTTTGCCGTCTGACCCATCTCAAACAGACTTCTAGATAAGTTAATCCTTGCTTCATCGGGGTCACCAACATCATCAAAATTATCAGTATTAGTTTCTAAAGGAGTTTTTTTCTTATAACGAAGGAGCAATAAAAATAAAGAAAATAAGGCTGAACCAAATAACAATCCCAAGAACCCAGGGAAGCTAACGCCTGCTAGTAATAAAAATTCCCTCTCTAGAATATTTAGAAATAAGTAAAAATCCATCTCAATTTACTCAAAAAGTAGTTCTGCTATTTGGATGCTATTTAGTGCAGCACCTTTAAGGAGATTATCCGCTACTATCCAGATATTAACTCTATTGTCACTCCATAAATCCTTTCTTATTCTTCCCACTTGAACTAACTCTTTTCCATCACCATCTGTTAATGCAGTTGGATAATCCACTTCTGCTGCACCATACTTTATCGACAGACCAGGGGCTTCTCTTAGAACCTCAACAACAGATTCTTCTGTTAGCGGTTTTGCAGTCTTAATATGAACTGACTCTGAATGACCATTGTAAACAGGAACCCTGACACAAGTTGCTGCAACTTCTATATTGCTATCCAAGATCTTATGAGTTTCTTTAACTAATTTATTCTCTTCCTCTGTATACCTATTTTCGGCAAAATCTCCGCAGTGAGGTAGGACATTAAAAGCAATAGGTTTGGCATAAACGGAGGGACTTATTTCCATCCCTTTGCTAAAAGCATCTATTTGATTTGTTAATTCTTCAGAAGCCTCCTTTCCCGTCCCCGAAACTGATTGCATAGTTGTTACATCTATTCTTTCAATTAAAAATTCATCATGTATGGGCTTTAAAGCAACAAGCATTTGAATTGTAGAGCAATTAGGATTTGCAATTATTCCGGGCAATTCATAACCATCCAAGACATGTGAATTAACTTCTGGGACTACAAGAGGAATGTCATCGTGATACCTAAAGCAAGATGAGTTATCTACAACAACGCAACCCTGCGATACCGCCTTAGGTGCATAGACAGAAGAGACTGAAGAGCCTGCAGAAAAAAGAGCTAAATCTGTATTTGAAAAATCAAATTCAGCAAGGTCTTCTACAACATGGTTTTGTCCTCTTAAACCAATCTCCTTGCCTTTAGAATTACTACTAGCTAGTAAAGTTATATTAGATTCTTGGAAATAATTTTTTTCTAGAATCTTAAGGAACGTCTGACCCACCATCCCAGTAGCGCCGGCTACAGCTATATTATTTGCTTTTTTCATCTTAGGTTTTGTAAGTTATCTATGACTTTTTGACCAATTTCTCTCGTTCCTAGTTTCTGCTCTGCAGAACCTTCTAGATCATAAGTGCGAAAGCCCTGTTCAAGGGTTTTATCTATAGCCATCTCAATCTGTGTTGCGGGTTGATCTAACCCAAAACTATATCTAAGCATCATTGCAGCAGATAAAATAGTTGCCAGCGGATTAGCCACGCCCTTCCCTGCTATGTCAGGAGCAGAGCCGTGGACAGGCTCATACATGCCTTTATTTTCTGAATTCAAAGAGGCTGAAGGCAACATGCCAATTGATCCTGTCATCATTGCTGCTATATCAGAGAGGATGTCTCCGAATAGGTTACCTGTAACTATTACATCAAATTGTTTTGGCTCTCTAACTAATTGCATGGCAGCATTGTCTACTAGCATGTGAGAAAGTTTTACATCAGGGTAATCTTTAGAGAGTTCAGTGATAACTTCTCTCCATAAGACACTGACTTCTAAAACATTAGCTTTATCAACAGAACAAAGAGCGTTATCTCTCTTTTGAGCTGCCTCAAAAGCTACTCGACCAATTCTTTCGATCTCATCCTGATTGTATATCATCGTATTAAACGCTTCTTTTTTTCCTTCCGTTCTCCCTCTGGGCTCTCCAAAGTAAATGCCTCCGGTTAACTCACGTATTATTAGAAGGTCTAGATTTTCTACTTTATTCGCTTTTAGACTGGAAGATGAAGTTAAATACTTGGATAGAATTGCCGGTCTAAAATTAGCAAATAAATCTAATTCAGACCTCAAACCTAATAGTGCTCTTTCAGGCCTGTGCTCGTAATCCAATTCATCCCATTTAGGGCCACCCACCGCACCTAAGAGTATTGCATCAGAATCATGGGCAGCTTTTAAGGTGTCTTGGGGCAGAGGCTCGCCGGTTACCTCGTATGCAGAACCACCAACCAAAGCCTCGCTAAAAGAAAGATTTAAACTGTGCATTTCATTGACTAACTCAAGAACTGTAGTGGCTTCTTTACAGACTTCTGGTCCTATCCCATCACCCGGGAGTACAAGTATTTTTTTATTACCCTTCATTATTTTTATTAAAAACCCAAGGAGCATCATGGGATCTTTGTATCTCAAAATTCTTAATATCTTCTGAGAACTTTAAACTTAAGCCTATTTCATCTAGGCCTTCTAAAATACATTCTTTTCTAAAAGGATCAATTTCGAAACGACAAAACTCACTTCCTTCACAAACTATTACTTGGTTAAGCAAATCGATTTCTATCTCTTTTCTTTGTTCTGCAATATCAAATAATTTAGTAATGATTTCTTCAGACAGTTTTATGGGTAACAAACCATTTTTAAAGCAGTTATTATAAAAAATGTCAGCAAAGCTCTGTGCAATAACTACTTTAAAACCAAAATCCATTAATGACCATACCGCGTGTTCTCTACTAGATCCGCATCCAAAATTATCTTTACTGAGTAAAACATCAGCACCTAAAAATTTTTCTTGATTAAGAATGAAATCTTTATTTATCAATCTTTCACTCAGGTCTTGTCCTGGATAGCCCTCATCTTCGTATCGCCATGCATCGAAAAGATTAGGACCAAAGCCACTTTTTTTTATGGACTTCAAGAACTGCTTCGGAATGATCTGATCGGTGTCTACATTATCCCTTGGTAAAGGAGTGATCCTGCCAATATGAAAGTTATAATTATTTTTCATTTAATTAGCCCTCTTACATCAACAAAATGACCTGAAATTGCTGCTGCTGCTGCTGTGGCTGGGCTGACTAGGTGAGTTCTGCCACCGTAGCCTTGTCTCCCTTCAAAATTTCTATTCGAAGTAGAAGCACAATGCTCTCCTTCACCAAGCTGATCTGGGTTCATGGCTAAACACATGGAACATCCAGGAGCTCTCCATTCAAATCCAGCTTCCACGAATACTTGATCAAGTCCTTCTTTAACTGCGGCAGCAGATACTAAACCCGAACCAGGTACAACAATAGCTCTCTTAATTGTATCGCTCACTTTTTTACCTTTGACAACTTGTGCTGCAATCCTTAAATCCTCTATACGAGAATTAGTACAAGAACCTATAAATATTTGGTCCAGTTTTATATCCGACAGTTTCATGCCGGGCTTAAGATCCATGTACTTTAAAGCATGAGACAAGGACTCCGAAGAGGCTTCAGGAATTATACCGTCTATATCAATAACCATTTCCGGTGAAGTGCCCCATGAAACTTTTGGCTTTAGACTAGTGCCATCAATATGAATGATCTCTTCAAAAATAGCGTCTTCATCACTCCTTAATTCATGCCATTGAGATATAGCATGCTGTAGATCCCTTCCTTTAGGCGAATAAGGTCTATTTTGAACATATTCTAAGGTTTTCTTATCGAAAGCCACTAAACCTGCTCTAGCACCAGCTTCAATTGCCATATTGCAAACGGTCATTCTGCCTTCAATTGACATATTTCTTATTACCTCTCCACAGTATTCTATTGCATAGCCTGTTCCGCCCGCGGTACCTATCTTCTCTATAACAGCCAAAGTAACATCCTTGGCAGATACTCCATTAGATAGCTGACCGTCTATGGACACTTTCATGTTCTTCAACTTCGAAACCACCAGACATTGTGTTGCTAAGACGTGCTCTACTTCGGAAGTGCCTATACCCATCGCAAGAGTTGCTAAGGCCCCATGTGTTGAAGTATGAGAGTCGCCACATACTATTGTCATTCCTGGCAAAGTAACTCCTTGCTCAGGACCAACAACGTGCACAATTCCTTGCCTCTTGTCTAAGATATCAAATTGTGTAATCCCATATTCTTTGCAATTATCATCAAGGGTAGTAACTTGAAGTTTTGCTACTTCGTCAACAATACCATCCAAACCTTCCTCTCTGTTTGTAGTGGGCACGTTATGATCTGGAGTCGCTATATTTGCAGATATTCTCCAAGGTTGCCTCTTTGCCAACCTCAACCCTTCAAAAGCTTGAGGTGAAGTCACTTCATGTATGAGATGTCTATCTATGTATAAAAGATGAGTTCCGTCATTTCTTTGGATTACCGCATGAGCATCCCATAACTTATCGTACAAAGTCTTAGACATAACTTATTAAATTTCTGATGGAACTACAGGGGTTGTAGAAGTAATGCCTGAATTCTGTGCTCTGTTTCTTAGGTAATGGTCTATAAGAGTTAATGCCACCATCGCTTCAGCAATAGGAGTTGCGCGAATGCCTACGCAGGGATCATGCCTCCCTTTTACCTGTACTTTGACTGCTTTGCCTTCCTTATCAACAGTATCGCCTTCTTTATTAATACTCGAAGTAGGTTTAAGTGCAATACTTAAGAGCAAATCTTGTCCGGTTGAAATACCACCCGATATTCCTCCTGAATTATTAGATTTAAAACCGTCAGGAGTAATTTCATCTCGACTGTCTGAGCCTTTAGAGCCAGCAACGGCCATTCCTTCACCAATCTCAACACCTTTTACGGCATTAATACTCATTAAAGCTTTAGCAAGGTCTGCATCAAGCTTATCAAAAACAGGTTCACCCAAACCAAGTGGCATGTTCTTGGCATTGATTTGAATTTTTGCTCCTACAGAATCTCCTTCAGATCTCAATAAATCAATGTACTTCTCTATTTCTGGAACTAATGATTTGTCAGGGCAAAAGAAAGGATTTTTATTAACTTCAGAGAAATCAATGGAGGTAATGCTTAATTCACCTATTTGCTTTAAATAACCATGTATTTCTATTCCACAGTTATCATTTAAGTATTTTCTAGCAATTGATCCTGCGGCTACTCTCATCGTGGTCTCTCTGGCCGAAGCTCTTCCTCCCCCTCTATGATCTCTTACTCCATATTTCTGAGTGTATGCATAATCCGCATGAGACGGTCTAAAAATATCCTTTAAATTATCATAGTCTTTTGATTTCTGATCTTTGTTTCTTATTAAAAGTCCTATAGGCGTGCCAGTGGTTTTGCCTTCAAAGATTCCAGATAAAATTTCAATCTTATCGTCTTCTTTTCTTTGAGTTGTGTACTTAGAGGTTCCTGGTTTTCTTTGATCTAAATAGGCTTGTATGTAAGCTTCTGAAATCTCCAAACCAGGAGGACAGCCATCAATGATACAGCCAAGGGCAACTCCATGACTCTCACCAAAGGTGGTCACAGAGAACGATTTACCAAATGTATTTCCTGACATTTTGTTATCTTAAGCTATTAAAAGGTGTTGGATTATAGATTTTTTATAAGTTTTAGGTATCTAAAACAAGATTTTATTAAGAATATACCTATACTTCAACAAAATTAGAGGGTTAAAAAGATATGATAAAAGCAGTATTTTGGGATTTTGGTGGAGTGATAACCTCCAGCCCATTTGAGTCTTTTAACAGGTTTGAAGCTAACAATCGACTCCCAGAAAACTTTTTAAGGACTGTAAATTCTACAAACCCTGATAATAATGCTTGGGCAAAATTAGAAAAGACTGAAGTTGGTATTGAAGAATTTAGTGACCTGTTTCTAGAAGAAAGCAAAGCTCTTGGTCATCCCGTTCCCGGAAAAGAAGTGATAGCCCTTCTGAAAGGAGAAGTAAGGCCACAAATGATCAAAGCTCTAAACATCATTAAAGATAAAATGATTCAAGCATGCCTAACAAATAACATTCAAGCCATGGACAAAGAATTTGAAGGGAATGTATCTGCCTCGGGTAAGCACAATGAAATCATGGAGTTATTTGATTTTGTTATTGAATCGAGTAAGGAAAATGTCCGAAAACCTGATCCTAAATTTTATTTATTAGCTTGTAAAAGAGCAAACATAGAACCAGCAGAAGCCATTTTTCTAGATGACTTGGGTATTAACTTGAAGCCAGCAAGAGAACTAGGCATGAAAACAATAAAAGTTATAGAGCCAGACATTGCTCTGAAAGAACTAGAGTCTTATTTACCTTTTGAAATTCTTTAATTTAAGCCACAAGTCCAGCGCAATAACCAGAAGACCAGGCCCATTGGAAATTAAAACCTCCGAGATGACCCGTTACATCTAAAACTTCTCCTATGAAATACATCTTTGGCTGACAGTTAACCTCCATTGTTTTGGAGCTAATTGAAGAGGTGTCTACACCCCATAAAGTAACCTCCGCTGTTCTATATCCTTCCGTTGAAGATGGCTTCAAAACCCAGTGATTGAGAAGAGAGCCTATCTTTATTAGATCTTTGCGAGATATATCTTGTATCGAAGACTCAGAAATTGATGGCCACCAAATCTTCTGTAATTCAAGAACTAGCGATTTGCTTAAGTGATTCGATAAAAAGCTCCTTAACAATAACTTATTGTTACCATTTTTTTCTTTCTGAAGTTCTTTAGATGCATCTAAGTCTGGGAGTAAATTCACCACAATTTCTTGACCTGGATTCCAGTAATTGGATATTTGCAAAATAGCGGGGCCGCTGAGACCTCTATGGGTAAACAGAAGGCCTCCTTTAAAAGATTTTTTTTGACAACTAACTTCCACGTCGACTGATAAGCCAGAAAGAGACTCGGCGATTGGCTTTATAAAATCACTAAACATGAAAGGTACCAATCCTGCAGCGGGTTTCACTAAAGGCAATGCAAATTGCTTTGCTAATTTGTATCCAAAATCGCTGCCTCCTAAAGTTGGTATAGAAAGAGCGCCAGTAGCAACAATCAAAGATTCGCATTTAACCTCAAAAGGTTCACTTTTCTTCAAATATTCTCTGGAACCTTTAAGTAAATAATTTAGTTTTTCTGGCTCTTTCTTACTCAAAACTTCTACAAATTCTACGTCGGTATCTTTGATTATCTCTACTCCAGAAGCACTGCATTCCTTTTGAAGCATATTAACTATGTCTTTTGACGAATGAATACAGAAGAGCTGATGATCTTTTCGTTCTTCGTATTCAATTTTATGTTTTTCTACTAGCTTAATAAAATCAAATGCCGTGTATCTTGATAGAGCCGATTTACAAAAATGGGGGTTTTGCGATATAAAATTATCAAACTCTATGGAAGTATTTGTGAAATTAGACTTTCCTCCACCAGACATGAGAATTTTCTTTCCTATTTTATTAGATTTTTCTACTACTAAAACAGATCTATTCCTTGAAGCTGCAGTGATTGCTGCCATAAGACCAGCCGCTCCAGCACCAAGAACTATTACATCATACTGATTTACCGGGTTATTTTTTTGTGTATTACTCTGCAATCATTAATTCCATAAAGTCAGTTACGGAGGTTGACTCTAGGACTTCCTGGTTCGCACAAAGTTCCAAGATTGCTTTAGACCTGTCTTCAGAAAACTGTGTTCTAAGATTTCTTTCAAACTTTTCCACCAATAAAGGTATGCCTTGTTCGCGCCTCCTTTTGTGGCCAATAGGATATTCAACTTCCACTCTTTCAGTGCTTGTTCCATCCTTAAAATGTATAACAATTGCATTTGCGATAGATCTTTTATCAGCCTCTAAATACTCTTTGCTATATCTTTCGTCTTCTTCAATGACCATCTTATCTCTCAAAGCATCAACCCTGGGATCGGAGGCAACGTCGTCTTCATAATCTTCCGCTACTAAATCTCCTTTAAGCAAGCCTATTGCTGTCATGTACTGAATACAATGATCTCTATCGGCAGGATTATTTAGCTGGCCTTCTTTGCTAATAATTCGTATAGCTGATTCGTGCGTTGTGATGATAATTTTTTCTATGTCATCTAGACGGTTTTTAATTTGTTCGTGAAGCGTTACTGCAGCCTCGACAGCCGTTTGAGCATGAAATTCTGCTGGGAAAGAAATCTTAAAGAGAATATTTTCCATGACATAAGAATCGAAATCCCTAGGAAGAGAGAAAGCTTTCCCTTTAAATTGGACATCATAAAAACCCCAGGTAGGAGCCGTAAGAACACTCGGATAACCCATTTGTCCTTTTAGAGTAATCAATACCAATTGAAGTGCCCTGCTGGTTGCATCTCCTGCTGCCCATGATTTTCTTGGCCCTGCATTTGGTGCATGTCGATAAGTTCTCAAGCTTTGGCCGTCAACCCAAGCTTGGGATAATGCATCAATAGTTTGATCTCTGTTTAACCCAAACATAGACGCAATAACAGCAGTAGAAGCAACTTTAACCAAAACTACGTGGTCCAATCCAACTCTATTAAAGCTATTTTCAAGTGCCAATATACCTTGAATTTCGTGAGCTTTAATCATTCCAGTTAAAACATCTTTTATAGACAAAGGCTCTTTACCTTCATTAATATTCTTTTGCGATAAATAATCAGCTGCAGCCAATATTCCACCTAAATTATCTGAAGGGTGCCCCCATTCAGCGGCCAACCATGTGTCATTAAAGTCCAACCATCTAATAATTGCACCAATATCCCAAGCTCCTTTTACCGGATCTAAAACATGTTTAGTTCCTGGAACACGAACGCCTCTTGGAACTAAAGTTCCTTCTACGTAGGGACCCAATAAATCTTTACAGTCAGAGAAGGTCAGCGCTAATAAACCGCAACCGAGAGTATCCATTAAACAATATCGCGCCGTATTGAAAGCTTCAGAACTTTCTATCTCTTTATTCAAAACATAATCAGCAATTTTTACAAGAACGTCATCCGGATTAGGACGAACGTTCGTTTCAACGTTTCCACTCATGGTATTTCCTTATTTTTTAACGATCTGACATATCAACCCAAACAGAACCGTCAGGACCAATGTAATCTTCACTAGGGCGAATTATTCTATTATCAGCTCTTTGTTCCATTATATTCGCAGTCCATCCAGATGTTCTACCAATAACAAATAATGGGGTAAAAATCTGAGTAGGAATGCCTAAATAGTGATATGCAGAGGCCATGAAGAAGTCCGTATTAGCAAACATACCTTTCTCTTCATCCATAACCCTCTCAACTTCATCGGACACCTCATAAAGCGTAGCATCGCCATTAGATTGAGAAAGTTTTTCAGACCATAATTTTATAATTGCATTTCTGGGATCTTCGATACTATAAACAGCATGCCCAAAGCCCATAATTTTTTCTTTGTTAGACAGCAACTCCAAAACACCGGCGTTTGCTTCTTCGCGAGATGAATATTTTTCTATCATCTCCATTGCAGCTTCATTAGCTCCTCCGTGCAAAGGGCCTCTTAAAGTACCAATGGCTCCCGTTACGCAAGAATGCATATCAGAAAGAGTAGACGCACATGTTCTGGCGGTAAAAGTTGAAGCATTAAAACCGTGCTCAGCATAAAGTATTAAAGAAACATCCAAAGCTCTGGCGTGTTCTTCTGTTGGCTCTTTGCCCGTTAAAAGAGATAAAAATTGCCCGCCAATGGTCTCATGATCAGTGGCCGTATTGACTTTAACTCCATCGTGAGAATACCTATACCAATAAGTAATAATCGATGACATAGAAGCAAGGATACGATCAGCTGTATCATTTTGGTTACTAAAATCACCTTCGGGTTCTAAATTTCCAAGCATGGAACAACCCGTTCTCATTACGTCCATTGGGTGAGCGGTTTGAGGAATTCTTTCTAAAACTTCTTTTAATGCTTCAGGCAGAGATCTGAAAGATTTTAGTTTTGCAGAATAAGCATCATATTCTGATTGCGTAGGTAGGCTTCCGTAAAGAAGCATGTAAGCCACCTCTTCAAAAGTAGCTTTTTCCGCCAACTCTTCTATTGCATACCCTCTGTAAGTTAAACCCTTTCCTGTCTTGCCGACGGTTGACAGAGCAGTATTCCCAGCCACTTGCCCCCTAAGACCAGCTCCTCCTAATTTCTTCTCTCCCATAATCTTCCCCTCTTAGTCTTTAAATAATTCGTCTAATTTAGTTTCAAAAGAATGATAATCAAGCACCTCATAAAGCTCTTCTCTAGTTTGCATTTTATCTAAAACTTTTTCTTGAGAACCTTCTTTTAAGATTTCATCGTAAACACCTTCTGCTGCTTTACTCATGGCTCTAAATGCAGAAAGCGGATACAGCACCATGGAAACCCCAGCTTCTTTTAATTGCTCACAATTAAAAAGAGGAGTTTGACCAAATTCAGTTATATTCGCAAGTATAGGTATATCCAATTCTTTACTCATTGCAATATATTCATCCAATTTTGTTAAGGCTTCAGGAAAAAGAGCATCGGCTCCTGCTTCCTGATATTTAACAGCCCTTTCAATGGCCGACTCCAAGCCTTCATTAGCTAAAGCATCTGTTCTTGCCATCACAACGAAGTCTTGATCCGTTTTGGCATCTACAGCAGCCTTCAATCTATCGACCATCTCTTGGCATGTAACAATTTCCTTATTAGGACGATGGCCACATCTTTTTTGCGCAACCTGGTCTTCTATGTGCATACCGGCTGCATTTGAATTGGTTAAGGATTTTACTGTTCTTGCAATGTTAAACGCACCTCCCCAACCCGTATCTGCATCAACCAGAAGAGGAAGTTCAGTCGCATTTGTTATTCTCTCAGCATCTATCAAGACATCTTGCAAAGAAGTAATTCCTAAATCAGGAACTCCTAAGCTTGAAGCAGCAACACCGCCTCCGGATAAATAAATAGCCTGATGACCAGATTTTTCTGCCAGTAGCGCGGTGTAAGCATTTATTGTGCCCACTACCTTCAACGGGGAGTTCTTAGAAAGAGCCTCTCTAAATTTCATTCCTGCTGAATTAAACTTTTCCATAATCTACCTTGTTATTTGGACAAAATTTGATCTTTTAATAAGAGCCTCTTTTAGCTCCTGATGACTTTCAACACTGCCTATATCAGGAAACTCATCTCTGATATGTTTGGGGGCTTGGAAGAAGACTCCAAAATCTGCTTCTTTTAACATCTGTATATCATTATAAGAGTCTCCGGAAGCAAATACTTTATATTTTAAACTTTGCAGAGTATGTATAACTTTCTTTTTATTCTCATTCTGACGAAGCTTATAACCCTTTAACTTATCTTGATCAATTTCCAAGTGGTGGCAGACCATGTTTGGAGTGCCGAGTTTTCTAATTAAAGGCCATGCTAATTCATAAAAAGAGTCAGAAACAATAGTTACCTGGAAATTGTCTCTAGCCCAGTCCAAAAATTCTTTTGCGCCTTCAAAAGGCTCCATTTTATCAACCAAATTATTAAGATCACTCATAGATAAGTTCATCGAATTAACCAACTCCATTCTCATGTCCATCAATTCTGAATAGTCCTTTATGTCCTGAGTGGTTAAATTAAACTTTTCTTCACCAGTGTGCTTAGCTACTTCAGACCATATTTCTGGGATCAGCACACCTTCAAGGTCTAAACACAAATATTCCATAGTTATTTTCAATCAAAAAATTATTTAAAAGAAGTGAGGCGAGAATTCTATACTCTTTTAAAAAAAATTAAAGCTACTGGCTCATACTTATCACGTGTGCGGTAGGCACAAAAGTGGAGGCAGAAGAGCAGTTCTCTATCTGATCATCAAAAAAAATGTCAGCATCAAAAACTCTTAAAAAACTACCTTTCTCTAGGCCTCCCAAGAAGAGACATTCATCAATTCTTATACCCCAATCTCTTAATGTTCTAATAACTCTTTCATGAGAAGGAGCTGATCTTGCTGTAACAAGTGCAATTCTTATAGGGCAACTTGAAGGAGTAAATTTCTTTTGTAGCTTATGTAATTCAAATAAAAAAGATTTAAACGGTCCTCCTGAAAGGGGCAACTTAGCAAGATCTTTCTCATTTCTTTCAAACGCTCTTATTCCATACTTGTCATAAATAGATTGAGAGTCTTCAGAAAAAATTACCGAGTCTCCATCAAAGGCTACTTTTAATGCGTTATCTGCAGAAAAAGGAGCAGAAGAAGGAAAAATACGTGCTGATGCAACACCATTTTTGATTGAAGACCTGCAATCCGAAGTTTCTGTTGAAAGAAATAGGTGTGCTCCAAATGATTTTGCGTAAGAATGAGGACTTCCTCCACTACAAAAAACAGCTCTTTTAATATCAAGATTATGGTGTTCAATCGAATTAAAAATTCTCAAGCCTGTATCAGAAGAATTCCTACTTAACAGAATCACTTCTACGCTTCGTTTGCCCTCAATTTGATTATTTAAAGATAATAGTTTTTTTACCAGAGGGAAAGCCCTGCCGGGTTTAAGAGGAACATTTTCATTAGAAATCTGGAAACTGCGATAAGACTCTAAGCCTTCCTTTGTAAAAATGTCATGACTCAAGTCTAAGTCAAATAAAGCGCGGGATGTAATTCCAATAACAAGCATGATTGATAATATTTATTATACTGTATATAATCACAGTAATCAATCTTTGGAGTTAATATGAAAGGTTTAACAGATAGACAACAAGAGATATTGGATTTAATAAAATCTAACCTTGAAAACAATGGACTTCCACCCACCAGAGCGGATATAGCAAGGACTCTAGGTTTTAAATCTCCTAATGCAGCAGAACAACATCTCAGAGCAATAGAAAAGAAAGGTTTCATTTCAATTCTTGCCGGAGCTTCAAGAGGTATTATCTTAAATACTGAAGAAGCCCTTGGCATTCCTGTTATCGGATTGGTTGCAGCAGGAGGGCCCATACTTGCTCAAGAAAACATTGAAAAGAGAATTCCTCAAGCTCACAATATCTTATCTAACAAGATTGATTACTACCTTCGGGTAAAAGGTGACAGCATGGTTGACGTAGGAATTTACGAAAATGACCTAATAGGTGTTAATAAGAAAAACCCTATTAAAGTTGGATCTATTGTTATTGCAAGAATTGGAGAGGAAGTTACGGTAAAAACTCTCGAGTCAATTTCTTCAAATCAAGTAGTCTTAAAAGCAGAAAATTCTGAATACTCTAACATCGAAATTAATCCTGAAAAGGATGAAATAGTGTTTGAAGGGACTTGTGTTGGTCTGTTAAGAGATTTCTCTTAAATAAACTTAAAATCTTTTAAACTAAAAGCATCTCTAACAAGAGTCAGTTGCTCATCTTCTTCTAGCTTGTAAAAATCATTAGGACATTCAACTTCTTTTTCTCCGCACTTTATAAATTTTACAAACTTAAAGGCTTTTCCAGGTTTTCTTATCTTAATGCCTATCGGCTGCTTAGTATCAGGATGGAACCCTAAGATTCTTAACGATTTAAGAACAAATTTTTGAGTAGCAATATTTTCATAATCCATGTCATGTGGATCATAATAAGTAACTTTTGGATTTTTAGGTTTATTCTCAGGAGGTAATTTTGTAGCCTTGTTGAATCCATCAAATTCAGTATATTCACCAAACCTTCCGCTCTTAAGTAAGACGGGAATATCACTATTACTCTCCGTAAATAGAATATTTTCACCTGAATCTCTTTCAATAAGTTCTACTGCCCTGTTAAGTCCTATATCAAGTATAAATTCATCTTCATCAGGAGCGCCGTATATCTTTTTTTCTTCTTTCATGGTCCAAACACAAGGTCCATTAACACTCATGTCGGCATAGATAGGCTCATTAAGATCGGGGTGCATTCCTAGATCTTTAGGTAACTCTTGATAAGTTTCCCAGTCTGTAGAAAAATCGAATGGTTTCTTGGTCCATTTACACTCAGAGCAACCAACAAAATACCCCCAAGCCCCTGACTTTAAACTTATTTGTTCAGAGCATTTAGGACATTCACGAGTTATTAACCCCTCCTTGGTTTTCGGAAAAATTACATCGTAGAGTTCTTCATTCAATAAATCTAAGACTTGTCTGGTTTTGAATTCATCTTTATTACTTATCTCTACTTCATTAATTTTCTTATTCAAGTAATTTTGTAATTCAATCCAAAATTTATCCAGAACCTCTTGCCAGTTTCTATTTCCAGAAGCAATCTCATCTAAATCACTTTCCATGCTGGCAGTAAATTTTGTTTCAATGAAAAAACCTTTAAAAATTGTCTTAAGGTAAGAAGTTAGCACCCTACCTAAATCAGATGGAGCGATAGATTTTGCACCATAAGCATATTTCTTCGTTCTCAGTCCTTTTACAATAGTTGCATATGTTGAGGGTCTTCCAATACCTTCTTCTTCCATTTTCTTGATTAAAGAAGCTTCAGAAAACCTATTAGGAGGAAGGGTAAATTTTTGCTGTGCATCCTTAGATATTAAATCAAGAGCAATGCCTTGCACTAAAGTTTCTGGAAATTGAAAATCAGACTCCTTGTCTTCTTTTATTAAAACTTCAAAACCTAAGAAAATATTTTTTCTGGAGGCAGCCCTAAATGTGTATTTTTCATCTGAAGTCTTAATAGTTAAGACTTTTCTTTCATATCTAGAATTAACCATTTGACTTGCAACTGTTCTGTTCCATATGAGCTCATAGAGTTTCTCTTCATCTACAGTAACGTTGATATCTTTTGGTGTAGTGGATACATCAGTAGGCCTTATAGCTTCATGAGCTTCTTGAGAATTCTGAACTTTTGATTTATATGTTCTTACTTGTTCTGATAAGTAAGATTTATCGAATTCCTTTACTATTATATTCCTGACTTCCTGAAGAGGGGGAGGACCCGGTCTGTCCTCTGAAAAAGGTTCGCCGGTATTAGGAGATATGCTAATCGAAATACCGTCTGTTCTAAGATAAGTAATTAATCCTCCTTCGTAAAGTTTCTGAGCCGTACTCATGGTTCTATCTGCGGTAAAACCTAGAGAGCTTGCCGCCGCCATTTGAAGAGTTGAAGTTCTAAATGGTGATTTGGGAGAACTAGTCTGAGGTTTAGTTTCTACTTCTGACAAGATGAATTTAGATGATTCTAGGTCAGCCATTACCTGATTGACCTTACTTTCACTTCTTATAGGATTCTTGTTGATAGGATTGTCACCAATTTGAATAAGATCAGCTTCAAATTCTGCTCCTTCGTAGTTAAATTTAGCATTAACAGGCCAATATTCTTCTGGGGTGTGTGCATCACGTTCATCTTCTCTTTCACATATTATCCTCAGGGAAGGAGACTGAACTCTTCCTGCGGATTTTGCCCTAGAAACGTGTCGCCACAGAAGAGGTGAAACTTTAAAGCCAATTAGATGATCAAGTATCCTTCGGGTTAAGTAAGCATCTACAAGATCTTGATCAATTTCTCTTGGATTATCTACAGCTTTTTTAATTGCTGAAGAAGTAATCTCTGTAAACGCGATACGCTTAACCTCAACATTTTCTAATAACTTTTTGTTCTTGAAATCTGCTTCTAAGTGCCATGCAATAGCCTCCCCTTCTCTATCTGGGTCCGTTGCTAAGTAAAGCTTATCCACTCCTTTACATATTTTCCTAAGTTCTTTAATCGTTTTCTTGCCTTTTGGTGTTCCTTCCCATTTTAGATCAGTCCAATCTTCTGGATTCACAGCGGAATCGTTATCAGGTAAATCCCTAATATGACCTAGACAAGCAGCTACATGCCATTCCTCATTTTTAAAATTTGCGTCAAGGTAGCCTTTTATTTTTGATGCCTTTGCACCAGATTCAACAATAACTAATGATTCCATAATAGCCTTATAAAATTTAATCTCTTTACAGTATAAAGTTCAGAAGTGGTCTTTCTGTCAAGTAAAAAATTTATTTCTAACTTACAGAATTAATAATTTCATCAACCAATGAAGGTCCTTCATAGATAAAACCTGTATAAATCTGAGCAACGTTAGCGCCTTTATTAATTTTTTCTTCAAAAGTTTCTAGATCTATTACTCCGCCAGAGGCTATTATGGGCAAGTCCGGTCCAACAAAACCTCTCAAAACTGCCAATGCATTGGTTGATAGCTCAAAGAGCGGCCCTCCACTAAGACCTCCCTTTCCAGAAGGATGATTGTGGCTGCTAGTCGTATTGGCACAAATAATTCCATCTAACTTATTTTGCAAAACACTAGCAGATACTATTTTTAATTCATCTAATGACATATCTGGAGAAATCTTTATCAAAATTGGTGTGTATCCTTTTGTTGAATTAAGAACTGACTGCCTGTCTTTAATGGAAGATAAAAGATTATCAATGTATGTTTCTGACTGGAGATCTCGGAGGTTCTTCGTATTGGGTGATGAAATATTGATAGCAATGTAGTCTGCTAACAAATAAACCTTATCCAGACATATTAAATAATCTTCGAGGGCTGAATCCATTGGTGTGTCTAGGTTTTTACCAATGCTTATGCCTAAAGGGGTGCTAGAGTTTCTCTTTTCTACTTTTCTAACTAAATAATCAACCCCTTTGTTATTAAAGCCCATATTATTGATAAGAGCTTTTTCAGATCTTATTCTAAATAATCTTGGTTTTTTATTGCCTAATTGAGGTTTAGGAGTAACTGTACCAATCTCAATGTGCCCAAAACCTAAGGCAGATAAAGAATCTATGTAATCTCCATTTTTATCAAGTCCTGCTGCCAAACCCAAGGTATTATCTAAATCTATACCTAAGAAACTTACAGAGGTAGGATTGTTATTTTTTATCTTAAAACCCAGATAAGTTATTACTTTTAATCCTTCTAGAGCCAACTTATGTGATAATTCACTGGGTAAATAGTGAAAAATCTTAGTTATTATGTGAAGTAGAGATAAAATTTATTTGTCCCCTTAAATTTAATAACGCAATCTTATATTAAAACCAAGTTTTAAGTTTAAGAAAAAAACTATTAAACAATTGCTAGTTAAAGTTTGACTTACCTTAACATTCTAGGGTTTAATTATGTTCTGGAATGGATTTCACCTTATTAATATAATTTTGGCAAACGGAATATGAATAGATTTATTGAAATAAAAAATAGACTTTTAGTCTCTTTAACTGCCCTAGTCATTATATTTTCTCAACACACCGTCAGTGCAGAAGAAGCTGGAGAAGCTGGTGCAGCTGGAGAAGCTGGTGCAGCTGGAGAAGCTGGTGCAGCT
>CAJJAM010000015.1 GCA_905182235.1 SAR86 cluster bacterium SAR86B
TTAGCGAACACGGAGAAAGAACTTTTAAAGAGTTAAATGAGAATAGCAATAAGTTTGCAAATTTTCTTCGTAATGAGGGACTAAAGACGGGCGATGCTGTTGCCATTCTTTCAAAGAATCGACCGGAATTCTTAGAAGCGCTGTTTGGGCCTTTAAGGATTGGATTGAGGATAACGCCTATTAACTGGCATTTAACACCCGAGGAAGTGGTTTACATAGTCAATAATTGTGAAGCAAAGGTTTTGGTTTGTGACGCGATCTTTGGCGAGAGTATCGAGGCTATAAACAAAGAATTGCCTGACGTGATGATTTTGGCTGTGGATGGTGTCCATGGTTTGGCTAAGTCCTATCAAGAAACTTTAGACAATCATGACTCAGATAATGTTCAGAATCCGGAGGCTGGAAGATCTATGCTCTATACGTCAGGAACAACCGGCAGACCAAAGGGGGTTTTTAGAAAAGAAACTCCTCCTCCTTCGAAACTAGAAGAATTGGTCTTACAAACAGCTAACTTTAATCCTGAAACTGATTTTTCTATTTGTCCTGGACCAGCCTATCACGCTGCTCCTTTGGGTTTAAACATCAATATTTCTTTAATGTCAGGTGTTGGTGTCTATCTTATGGATAAGTGGGATCCTGAAAAAATGTTAAAACTCATTGATGAATACCAATGCACTCATACTCACATGGTAGCCACTATGTTCCACCGAGTTTTAAGATTGCCTGAAGAGGTAAGAACCAAATATAAACTAGACTCTCTAAAATGGATTATTCACGGTGCGGCTCCCTGTCCAGTCGAAGTGAAAAAAGCCATGTTGGATTTGATGGGACCAGTTTTGTACGAGTATTACGCCGCTACTGAAGGAGGGGGTTGTTACATAGGCCCCGAAGAGTGGCTAAAAAAACCAGGAAGTGTAGGAAAAGCAAATGAAGGCGTAGAAGTCCTTGTTTTAGATGAGGATCATGAGCAAGTAGAAGAAGGAAAAGAAGGAACAATTTATTTCAAAGCACCTTCTAAAGGTAGATTTGAGTATTACAAGGCAAAGGAAAAAACTTCAGGTGCTTATTGGGGAGATTTTTTCACAATGGGGGATATAGGCTTCAGGGATGAAGATGGGTTTTTCTTTCTAACCGGCAGAAGCGCAGACACAATTATTTCAGGAGGAACTAATATTTACCCTCAAGAAATTGATAATATTTTATTGATGCATGATCAAGTTGCAGAAGTGTGTTGTATTGGCGTGCCGAACGAAGATTGGGGAGAAGAGATAAAAGCTGTAATTAATCTTGAGCCTGGCTCAAACAGTAAACTTGTACAAGAAGAGTTGTTGGTTTTGGCAGAAGAAAAATTATCAGGATTTAAGAGACCAAAGTCTTACGAATTTTGGGAGGAAGAACTACCCAGGCTCCCGACAGGCAAGATTCAAAGAAACTTAGTAAAAAAGAGATTTTGGGATTAATTCCCTAGCGATTTTAAGTACCCAGTCACTCTTTCTTGGAATAAATGATTAAATTTATTAACGTCCAGTTCTAGTGCCACTTCGGCATTAAACTTTAGCTTGAGTATTTTACCCATGATGGATTCATTAAATTCGCATACAGTTTCTCCTGCTGTCAAACTGCCAACAGTTTCAGTCCTCACATAGGCGCTCCTGTAAGTCAGGAGGTTTGGTGAGATGACACTAGCCATTGCTAAAGAGTCATATAAATGAAGACCTTCATCACTTATCAAGTCCGTTCTAATATTTATCCAAGGATCAACCGCTTCTTTTATGAATTGACAGAAAGGATGAGGATTTTCTCCGATAGAGATTAATTCTTCACGACTCATCCTTGTTTGATGGCATACATCTAAAGGTATCATCACTATAGGAATGCCAGAAGTAAAAACCACATCTGCCGCTTCAGGATCAGCCCAAACATTGAATTCTGCAGAAGGGGTTATGTTGCCAGGAGTTTTCGCTGCTCCTGCCATCATGGTTATTTTTGGAACGTGATCCTTTAAATCAGGATAATCCGATAGTGCTATTGCTATATTAGTTAGTGGACCTATGGTCACCAATTCAATTTCACCTGAGTTTTGTTTGCAGCTTTCGTAAATAAAGGAGGCAGCATCCCGTTTATCTCCGTCTGGTTTTATAAGAGGTGTTAGTTGCTCCATGTCCTCACGTTGACTTAACCAGATCCTTTCCTTGTTTCTTTCTTCATCAAAAGTATGACTAGGGCCTGCCCTCAAAGGTATGTCTCTGTTAAATTCATTCAGAAGATAAGCCGCATTACTGTAACCTCTTTCAACAGGGACATTGCCTTGAACGGTTGTTATTCCTACGACTTCTAACTCCGGTGAGTTAAGAGCCATCATGATTGCAAAGCAATCTTCTGGATCTCCACCTTTTGTTCCCATGGCAGGATCAGTATCGATAATAATCTTCTTCTGTTTATCCATTTTCCTTTTTTAGCATAATGCCTTTAAATCGATGTATTTAATGTTAACTCCTAATAGAGTTTAGAGTTAGAATTATTCGTAAAATGATATAGGGGGAGATAGGCATGTCCACAATAATTGAAGTGCATTCAGGGAAAGTGCAAGGCTATAAAGAGAGTTTTAATGAAACTGACGGTTTTAGCTTTAGAGGTATTCCGTATGGCGCCGACACTTCAGGGAAAAACAGATGGCAAGCACCCCAAGACCCTGCACCTTGGGAAGACATTTTTGATGCAAAATCTTTTGGTCCACAATGCCCCCAATTTAGAATGGGAGAAGGCGGTTTCAGAGAAACTATAGCCAATGCGTATGGAGTAGAAATTCCCGTTGAGGAACCTCCCGTTGAATCGGAAGATTGTTTAAGGCTTAACGTTTTTTCTCCCAATTTAAATTCAGATAGTAAAAGACCCGTTATGGTTTGGATACATGGCGGTGCTTTAAGGTATGGATCTGGTGATCCTTACTTGCCGAATGGATTCTTAAAAAAAGGGCATGTATTAGTCACCATTAATTACCGTTTGGGAGAATTGGGTTTTTTTGCACACCCCTCCTTGAATGACGGTGGTGAAATATTAAAAACTAATTTCGGACTATTAGATCAAATTAAAGCTCTTGAATGGGTGCAACAAAATATAGAGAAGTTTGGTGGGGACTCCTCTAATGTAACTATCTTTGGTGAATCAGCAGGGGGTTTATCAGTGGCAGCGCTTTTAGTTTCTCCTTTATCAAAAGGGTTGTTCCATAAAGCTATTGTACAAAGCGGAGGATTTGCTCGTATGAGATTTCATTCTGAAAAGGTTTCTGAAGAAGGCATTTCCGGAGCGACTCTAGGAGTTGCTTTCGGTAACAAATGCGGAATCCCAGAAGGACCAGACCAATTAGAAATGATGCGAAATCTACCCGTTGATGAAGTTATAAAAAATGGCATTGGATTCCCTTCTTCAATTCTTATTGACGACGTTTCTATGCTATCCAATATTGTTCAGGGCTTTGAGGATGGTATAAACCATAAAGTACCAACTGTTATTGGAACCAATTCAGATGAAGGTACAGCGTTGTATTGGGGGAGTCCTTTGGTAGATGTCTCTCCGCCAGTTAATTCCAAAGAGATTTTTAAAAAAATTATTGAAGAGAAATTTGAAGAAGATTCAGAAAAAGTATTGGCAATTTACCCAGCCAACAATGATGAAGAAATGTTGGATTCGAGTAAAAGGCTGTTAGGAGATTCTTTGTTTGGGGCACCATCGTATTACGCTGCCAGGGCCATGGCTGATAGAGGAGAAGATATTTACTTCTATCATTTTAATCAGAAGCCTTCAGGAAAAGCCGGTGAGATCTTAGGAGCGTTTCATGCTTCTGAGATTGCATACGTATTTGGCGTTGGAGGATTAGGGCCAATTGAAGATCCTGAATTATCTAGAGTCATGCTTACTTATTGGACTAACTTTTCACAAACAGGAAACCCAAATGGAGAGACGACACCGGATTGGGAAACCATGAAACCAGAACAAGATACCTGGCACTTACTCGGACCTAAGATAGGACAGGATGGTATATCTAGAATGACTATATATAATCTACTAAGGAGAATCTCTTAGAACTCATGAAAAATACAAAACTTCTAATCACATCACTTTTAATTCTATTTTCTCTCGGAATTTATTCCATTGAAGCCAATCAGAAAGTGGAGAATTTTAGATTAAATGATCAGCTGGGTAACTCCCATGAACTTTTCTATTATTCAGATCACGAGGCCTTGGTCTTTCTAGTTCAAGGTAACGGATGTCCTATTGCAAGAAATGCCTCCGTGCGTTTTCATGAATTAGAAAAAATGTATTCTGGAAAAAAAGTTAAGTTTTTTATGCTCAATTCCAACTTGCAAGACACTAAGGCAAGTATTTCAGAAGAAGCTGGATCGTACGGTTACAAACTACCTATTCTCATGGATGACACTCAGCTTATTGGAGAAGCGTTAGAGATTACTCGTACAGGTGAGGTTTTTATTGTCGATCCTAAAACATGGCAGGTAGCTTACACCGGTGCTTTAGATGATCGTCTTAGTTATGAAAATCAAAAAAAGGAAGCTTCACAGCATTTTTTAAAGGATGCACTTGATGAAATTATAGAAGGAAGAATGGTCACTCTTTCTTCCACGGACTCTTTGGGCTGTTTAATTAATTTTCCAGAGCAGAGAAACAAGGCA
>CAJJAM010000016.1 GCA_905182235.1 SAR86 cluster bacterium SAR86B
ATTCTATTCACTTCTTGCACAACAGAAAGACCATACCCTTGGTTGGAAGATCTAGATGCGAATAAAGGGTACTTAGATTCAGGCAAAGACCTAATGGCAGTTAAGTTTGGACTTAACTCGTTAGAAATCAAAAAAAATACAGAAAGCCGTTTATTAATTGCTGTTCATGGAAGTAACAGTCCGGGCTATGAGTGGATCTACCCTCTTAAAACTTTAGACAATGAGGATACTTTAACCTTGTTTTTTAGATGGGATGATAATGGTTGTCCTGCTCCTTCTTTTAAAATTCTGAATGAACAGATTAATCAGATCCTCGACCTAAACAACAATGTAAATGGCATAACCATAATGGGTCACAGCTATGGTGCTCTTTTGGTGTCTATGTTTTCAGAGAGCTGGTCAAATGATATACCGGTTGAAATACACTCTATTGCAGGTCCTTTGGCAGGCATTTCTAATTTAAATTCCCTTTGCGACTATCAACAACCTCGGTTTATTTCAACCAACTTAAGATTTTATCAATGGAGAACTCTGCAACATTTGGATGGTGCATTTAAGGACTTAGACACCGATCCTCAAATAATCAATCTTCAAGACAGCATCGTGACCAGACTACCTGAGAATTATAGAGGAGAGCGACTAGGGCATAATTGGTCTATAAGTTGGGTAGCAGATGAATTAAATCAGAGATGAATGCTGATCAAGCCAGGAATTACTTCCTATCTTGTCCGGAAGCCATAGAAGACTTTCCTTTTGGCAACGAAGTGCACGTTTTTAAAATCAGAAAAAAAATGTTTGGTTTTTTAGCTTACAGAGAGGGTTTTGCTCGTGTAAATCTTAAATGTGACCCTGACGAAGCCATCATGCTGAGGAGAAGATTTGAATCCGTCATACCAGGCTACCATATGAATAAAACCCACTGGAATACTTTGGTCCTAGACGGAACAATACCAAATGATGAAATTGAAGTGATGATTGAGAACTCTTATGATTTGGTGGTTAATAAACTCAAGAAAGTTGACCGTCTGTCGTTGAAGATTAGGTACCAGAAAACCATTTAAATTTAGCTTAGTTGGTAGCAACCAACTCTTAGTGTATATTGAAGTTCAATCGTGATTTGATCCTATTGCTACGATTTAAAAGAAAAGCTAAAACGGCCTAACTACCAAGGATTTATTAAAAAATAGAGGTTGCTGTGAGCAAACTATATAAAATAATTACTTTTTTATTCATGCTTGGAATAAACTCAATAAATTCAATGGAAATAATAAAAATACCTGAAAATGAGATTCTAAAAAACCCCCTCCCTCTTCCGTATGAAAGAATAGAGGTAGAACAACAATCATTGTTGGATTTTATGAATGCCAGCAAAAAAGGAAAGCAATCCATTATAATATTTGGGGCCAATTGGTGCCCCGATTGCAGAATACTCGAAGCAACTCTCCAGCTTCCAACGGTGAGTAAATATTTAAATAAAAATTTTGAAATCCTTCACGTGGATCTAGGAAAGTACGATATCAATATGAATCTTCTTGAAGTACTGGGTATTCCTCGCCGAGAAGGTGTTCCAAGAATAGTGATCTTTGGAGAAAACGGGGTGGCTCTAAACCTAGATTCAACAGATACAATGAGAACGGCTAGAGACACCAAACAACAAGATATATTTAATTATTTCCAAAAATATAAACTAGAATAAAAAAATTCTCTTCTCATAGCATAAAAGTAAAAAAGCCATTAATATTCAACCCCTTAATGCAACTGGATAATAACTTATGGATATCGAACTAAGCTCAGAAGATCTCGCATTCACAAAAGAAGTCAGAGCCTTCTTTGAAGAAAATGAAATGGCGAAAGGCGAAGATTATTTTGTCTGGAGAAATAATTGGTTCGCAAAGGCTAAAGAGAAAGGCGGATGGGACGTACCTAAATGGCCAGCGAAATTTGGCGGGCCAGGTTGGACACCGACTCAACACTACATTTGGGAACAAGAAACTGCTAAGGCAAACATACCCTTTGATATTCCTTTTGGCCTAGGAATGTTGGCTCCTATTCTCATGGGTTACGGAAATGAAGAACAACAAGAAAGGTTTTTACCGGCCATAAGAGAAAGGACTGTAAATTGGTGTCAAGGATACTCAGAATCTGGAGCGGGATCAGACCTAGCAAACTTAAAAACTAAAGCGGTTCTCTCTGAAGACGGTACTTACTACACGGTAAATGGATCAAAGATGTGGACCACACTTGCTCATGTTGCAGATTGGATATTTTGCCTAACAAGAACAGATGACAGTGGTATTAAGCAGAAAGGCATTACTTTTCTTCTCTTTCCCATGAAGCAAGAAGGAATAGAAGTTAAACCAATAATCACTCTAGGCGGGTCACACACAGTAAACACAGTTCACTTTACTGATGTAAAAGTTCCTGTTGAAAACAGAATTGGTGAAGAAGGCAAAGGTTGGACGTATGCAAAAGGTCTACTTGAGCATGAAAGAACAGGATTGGCTGGTCTTTCCAAGTCTTTATTCGAACTTGAAAAATTGAAAGATCAAGCAAGAACAGTGACCAGAGGTAACGGCAACTTAATGGATGATTCAGGCTATAAAGCAAAGATAGCAGAATTAGAAATAGATTTAATGGCTACTGAATATACTGAGTTACGCAGCCTTGCTAGCGCTGCAGCTGGGGGTAAGTTAGGGCCTGAATCTTCTATCTTAAAATTAAAAGGAACTGAAATTAAACAAAGAATACAAAAACTTACAGTTGAAGCTAGTGGTATTTATTCTCCTGCTTGGGGAGATAAAAATATTGGCTTACCTTTTGCCAAAGGTGGCACAGCAGGATATCTAAACAGTAGATATTTCACAATTTATGGCGGGGCCAGCGAAGTGCAAAAAGACGTGGTTGCAAAAAAAGTGCTTGGTCTTACTAAGGGGTCATCAAAATGAACTTTGAATTATCAGAAGAACAAAAAATGATTCAACAAAGCGTTGAACGTTTTGTTCAAGATAACTATGACTTAAATACAAGAATATCTCTAAGTGCCAATGACTTTGGTTACAGCAGCGATTTTTGGAAATCTATGGCAGAACTTGGCTGGCTTGGATTGCCGTTTGATGAATCCGATGGAGGCTTTGGAGGAAATCAAATTGATGTATTGGTAATCATGGAACAGTTTGGTAAAGGTCTTGTACTGGAACCCTTCTTAGCAAGCGTAGTAATGGGTGGAGGCGCTCTAAAGAAAGGTGCTTCGGAGTCTTTAAAAAATGAAATACTCCCAGGCTTAATCGAAGGCACTAAACAATTATCATTTGCTTATGCAGAACAACAAAGTCGCTTTGATTTAGAAGACGTGATTACTTCTGCAAGAAAAGAAGGGGATGGCTTTATATTAAATGGACAGAAGTCCATGGTGCAAAATGCAGAAACGGCTGATCATATAATTGTTGCAGCTCGAACCAGCGGCGGTCAAATAGACGAAGATGGAATTACCTTATTTTTAATAGACACCAATTCAGAAGGGTTATCTATGGATAATTTTCCCACGGTTGATGGCCTTAGAGCTTCTGAAATAATATTAGAAAATGTATCGGTTAGTGAAGACAGAGTAATAGGCAATATTGATGAAGGGTTTGAGATATTACAATCCGTAGCTAATGACGCGATACTTGCACTTAGCGCTGAAGCGGTTGGAGCCATGGAAGTGCTCTATAAAGACACCGTTGAGTACACTCAGCAAAGAGAGCAATTTGATCATCCTATGTCAGAATTTCAAGTTCTACAGCATCGAATGGTTGATATGTTTATGGAATATGAGCAATGTAAATCCATGCTTTACAGAGCCACAATGGAAAGTGTTCAAGACCCAAAGGCTGCTCAAAGAACCATACATGGCTTAAAGCATCTGATTGGTAAATCTGGTCTTTTTGTTGGTGAAAATGCCGTTCAACTTCACGGAGGAATGGGCGTGACTGAAGAGCTGAGAGTGGGCCACTTCTTTAAACGACTTCTGGTTATTGACTCAATGTTTGGGAATGCAGATCATCACCTGCAGAAGTTTACAACTTATTAAACAAGACCCAGTTGTATTTGAGAATTACCAGTAGCCAATAGGGTTTCTTCAATAGAATAGGTTTCTAAACCTAATTCACTTTGAGCCAGAGAACAATAAGATCTCGGTGAATCGTAAGTTGTATTTGTTGGCTTACCATCTGCCATTTGCTCTCCGCCCACGACGTCTATATCAGGAAATAATTCTTTAAGTTTTGCTTGAAGCTCCCAAGTAAACATTTCTCCAGACCTGTCACTGGCCGATAAAATATACCTAGAGCCGTTCTTAGCATTCAAGCTTTCAGCTGCCAATCGATGAGCTCTTGCCGCATCTCTCACATCAACCATGTTCCACAACATAGTGCTTGGTCTAATTTGTTTATCGTCCCAGAAACCAAAATCTTTTCCTTTCAACAATTGCAGTATGAAAAATTGCCAACTGAAAAACTGATTATGATTCTTTGACATCAGAGGGCCAACAACATGCAAAGGATTTATTGAAACCGCTTCAAACTTTCCATCTTCTTCAGCTGCCTTGTATATCATCTTTTCGGTATTGGCTTTTGCCATTGCATAGGCTATGTCCCTGTTCTTGGAGATATTATCTTCAGTCCATGCACCTTTATAGCCATCGACATTATCGCCGCACCAATCTTTCTCACTGAAAACATAACCTTCAGGCCTCGGATGTCCGATAGCAGCAAAAGAGCTGGTAAAAACAAAGCGCTTAACCGAATTGGATTGCTTAATGGAATTTAGGACATGTTCATTTTCCGTGAAACAACCATCGTATACCTCTTGTGGAGTCTCGCGATTAAAGCCAACCGTAGCTCCGGCGTGAATGACGGCCGAACAACCAGAAAATGCCTTGTCATAACTCCCCTTCTTGAATAAGTCTCCTTCATACAACTCAACAGCACCACTCAATCCCCTCTTATTCATCTCATAAAGGTGGTCCGTCTTAATGGCACTACTTGCATCCCTCACGCATGCATTAACCGCATAACCCTGCTCAACTAAATCTTCTACAATTCTTGAGCCAATGTATCCACTAGCTCCTGTTACAGCGACAGGACCATCTTCTATTTTTATTTTTGTCTTACTCATAAAATACCCATATTTTTTATTCTAAAATTGAACCTGACCAGTGAATTTTCTTAACGTCTCTTTCTTCAGGTGTAAGAATTTTAATTCCATATTCTTCTCTAAGCGAAGTGACACTGATTTCCATCAGCTCATTTAGGCAAACAAAAGGCCATTTTTTTTTCTTGGACCTAAGATTACGTAAAACCTGAAAAAAAGGAATAATTGACCTAATTGTTAACATTACCATATTTATTAAACCCACTTCCTTCAATATATCTTTAGTAAAGTCTGATACTTCTTCTCTGCCGTTGTAAGCCATAATTTCTTTCCAAGTATAAGTCGCTCCGAATAAGACCCAGAAATTTAACATCTGTTCCTCTTCAAGAGAAGTATCAAGCCCATAGATAACATGGGTTGCATCGTGACTTAAAATTGTTAGAGAGCCCTCTTGATCGTCTAGAACTTTTTTTCCATTTTTCATTAGGTATGCTCTGTAGTGCTCTACACCTTCTTTCAATGTAAGAGAACATTCTTGGTTTTGAAAATCGAGCATCTGCATAAAAGTGTTTTTTGTATATTATTATAATTAAGAGCTATAGTGAAATTATCACAGGTATAACTAATGTGGAAAGAATATGACAAAAAATAAACTCTTTATTCCTGGCTTGAGTTTACTGCTCACACTGCTTTTATTTGTGTTTCAATTTTATTCTCTGCAGTCACCAGAAGCTAAGCCAACATCTTCACCAGAAGATGAATTCTCTGGAGTCAGAGCTTACCAAATATTAGAAACTCTACTATCTGAAAATAAACCCCATCCTGTTGGCTCTAAACTTAACAAAGAAGTAAAAAAGAGGATCATTGTTGAGCTTAATAAGCTTGGGGTCTCTTTTGAAGAACAGCGAACATGGGCTTGTGGATCAAGATTCAATAATTGCGCCCCTGTTGAAAATATCATAGCCACCATCCCGGGTTCAAACAAAGACTCTGTCATTGCTCTCATGGCTCACTATGATTCCGTAGAAATGGCACCCGGAGCCGGAGATGACGGTGCTGCAGTAGCAGCCATCCTAGAAACCACCAGAGCACTTGTCCTGGATGCTCCTTTCAAGAACTCTGTAATGCTCATTTTTACAGACGGAGAAGAAGCAGGTTTACTCGGTGCTGAAGCATTTTTCAAGCAACACCCTTTAGCTAAAACAATTGATCTATTATTAAATTTTGAAGGCAGCGGCACCAAAGGCGGCAGCATGATATTAAGAACAACCGAAGCCAATGAATTGTTGATTAAAGCCTATTCCGAATCATCAAAAAGTCCTTACGGGTTTTCTTTTGTTAAAGAGATATTTAAGAGAATGCCCAATGACACAGACTTTAGCGTTGTAATGCGAGCAGGCGTTGATGGCATGGATTTTGCTTTTGCAGGTGAGAGGAATCACTACCACTCGCCCAATGACAACTTAGAAAATATAGACCTTGGAACCATCCAACACCACGGCGAAAATATGTTGCCGTTAACCAGAACGCTGGCTGACATGGACATTGATGAACTGGGGAGTAACGTTGTCTACGGGGGTTCAATCTATGGAATGTGGAGCCATTGGGCTTCTTCAAATAGCTATTTCCTAATTCTTTTAAGTATCCTTTTAATTAGCCTGGGTGTTTTTAAACTAAAGCCTTCAATCAAAGGGGCTTCTCTTGGCTTCTTTTTTTCTCCTGTAATACTTGTAAGCACTGTCTTGTTTGGTTTTTTTGGGTTTAAGCTTGTTGATCTAATATCAGGAACCGTTATTAGCTGGCCAGGCATAGATCTTCCGTATAGATTGCTTTTGCTGTCTTCTACTTCACTGGGAGCCTTGATCGTTATCAATTTAATAAACCGTCTTGTTAATCAAAATGATCAGATTATTGGAGTTTGGATTTTCTGGTGGGCCTTATCATTCGTATGTTTAGTTCTCTTACCTGATGCTGCGAATCTGTTAATCATTCCTACCTTAATGGCAGGAATTTTCTTAAGTATTGCTGCATTCGTAAGAACAGATTTGAAACCTTTTGTCTTCCTTGGTACGTTAGTATTTGCCGTTCCTTCAACCCTAGGCCTAATTTATAGCCTAGAACAAAGCCAAGGCTATAGACTTATTGTTGCCGTGCTTCCCCTCATTGGTTTATACGCAATTGCCTTAAGCCCCCTTTTGCATGGTGTAAATCTAAAAAAAGGAATGATTGTTTCTCTTACTGGAATAATAATTTCGCTATCAATAGTTGCTTACAAGCCTCTCTATACGGAATGGCGTCCTCAACACGTCAATATTAATTATATTGAAAATTTAGACTCAGGCACAGCCACCTACAACCTTCAGAGTCAAAACCCCATTAGTGAGAACTTAAAGTCATCAATGGATTTTCAAGGGAACAGAAAAGCCTTATTGCCTTACACCAACAGGACTTCGAATAATTGGGCAGAAACGATACCAACCAATTGGCAACAGCCTGATTTTAAAATATTAAATGAATCCATTGAAAACAATCAACGAGAAATAGAAATTGAAATAAGGAGTTTGCGTGCCGCGGATAAATTGCTTCTCGCAGTCCCTGCTAATTCTCAACTAAGAAAATTTAAATTGAATGAGATTGAGTATGAAGCGGTACTTAGCAGATATTTTTCAGATGATTTCTTTGCCATTAGATTGGTGGGAATCTATGAAAAGCCTATAGTCTTAACATTAACTTTTGACTCAACCGCTCTAATAACGGGGGCATATTTAGCTGACATTAGCACTGAATTACCGGCCAACGCTGAGAAGATACTTAAAAACAGAACTAAATTGAGCGTTCCATCAGGGCATGGCGGAGACACTGCAACCTTGTTCAGAAGCATATCTTTTTAATCTTCTTTTAAATCAGTATAGTAAGAAAAAGGAAATTTATTATGGACAGGTTATGTAAAAAAAGTGCAACCGAATTGGCAGAGTTAGTTCGTTCAAAAGAAGCCTCAAGCAAGGAAATAGTTGAAGCCCATTTCAATAGAATAAAAGAGGTGAATCCTGACATTAATGCAATCACTCTGACCTTAGAAGAATCAGCCCTTAAGCTCGCAGATCAAGCAGACTCTGCTAGTGAAGAAGATAGAAAGAGACCCTTTCACGGAGTCCCTTTTACAATAAAAGAGAACATAGATTTTATGGGAACTCCCACAACCAATGGAATTCCTCTTTTAGCTGAATCCATGCCCCCAAGAAACGCACCCATAGTAGACCGCATGCTTGGAGCAGGAGCAATACCAATCGGCAGAACAAATCTACCTGAGATGGGCATGCGTCTTGACACTGACAATCCATTGAGAGGAAGAACATTCAATCCTTGGAATAAAGCACTGACGCCTGGCGGCTCCAGTGGCGGAGAGGCAGCTTCGATAGCTACAGGAATGAGTCCTTTTGGTTTAGGTAATGACATCGGAGGCTCTTTAAGAAATCCAGCTTACTGTTGCGGGATTGCCTCACTCAATCCTTCTATCGGCCGTATTCCTTTTGTAAATTCAATAGAAGGCTTTATAGACATGGGAATTTCTGGTGCTTTTTTATCCGATGGCCCCATGGCAAGATCGGTTGAAGATTTAAGAACCGGTTTATCAATAATGGCTGGAAGGCATATTGATGATCCTCAGTCAGTGAACACTCCATTATCAGGACCGATTCCTAAAAAACCCAAAGCGGCATTGGTAAAAGAAATTGCTAATTTTAATCTCCCAGATGCAACCAAAAGAGAGATAGACAGAGCAGGATCTATACTGTCCAACAACGGATGGTCAATTGAAGAAGTTGAAGCACCGGAAGTTGAAAGAGTCTATGAGATTTGGGGAACCGTTTTAAACAGTGGAATGCTTGATGCAATGCCTGAAGAGGTATTCAAACCTGAAACCGCAGCTTACTTACATCGTTTTGCTGAACCTTTCTTATCCAATGATCTGAACCTGGATCAAGCTTTAATAGAAAGGAGAAGACTCAGACGTCTTTGGTCTGCTTTTTTAACCGATTATCAAGTGTGCATAGGACCAACTTGGGCAAATCTACCTTGGCCAATTGATACTGATCTTGATCCTGAAAAGGGTATTGAAGTCCTGAGGCAAAGTTTTGCCTTTATCGCGCCTGGAAACTGTCTTGGCCTTCCTTCCGTTGCACTGCCCATGGGAGTATCAGACGGACTGCCTACTGGCATCCAAATCTACTCTGAATTGTACAGAGAAGATCTCTGCCTTTTAGCCGCTGAATTGATTGAAAGAGACACGGTTTGCCCCACCCCCATTGACCCTGTAAGTTGATTACATAAAGAAAACCCTCTAAAGGCTCAATCTACATGAGCTCAAATAGAATTATTTCTAAATCTGCATCATTCATGTTCTTGCCAGAATGGGTCACTTCTTCTCTCCAATTTACACTTCCAGCTTTTAAATTAACTTCGGATACATCTCCATCAATTGAAGTATGCATGGTTTTTTGATCCGTTAATGATACAGTCACTCCAGCTCCATGAGAGTGCATCGGGGATCCGCCGCCCACCGGTGCTTTTGATCTTATAACCCTTATCCCATGCTCTTCCATCTCCACTTTACTGTTCATAGAATCTATTAAAATTGAGTTGGGGATATCTGATCCTATAGAAGGATATTTCTGTTTCACCTCCACAAAGATTAATTCTTCAAAGCCTTTAGAGATACTAAGAACAGAATGAGTCTCGCCGCCATCGGATAAAATGTCACCTGCAAAGTTCTCTGGTCTGGTTTCAGCATTACCATCTACATCAGTAAATATACCTTGACCGCCGGTTAAAGTTACTCCTACTAGAGGCTTATGGGAGTGCATTGCAGATGATTCTCCAGGATTATATGTTACCCTTATAACTCTTACGTATTCGTTCTCGAACTCCACCTTGTAATGCTCCGAAGCAGCATCAATAGCATGTCCTATTGTTGCTTGAGTGTCTTGGTTACAACCAGCAATAAAAAATGCCATCGATATAAAAACTAGCAATCTATTCATTATTATTTCCTTATTTATTTATAAATTAAATTAGTAACTCAACTATATCATTAATATTAATCGATGGAGGTCTGCAAAATCATCTATAAGGGATATTGAAACAGTTACTGATTAAGGTTAAAAGAATTAATGATAAAAGGCTCATAGTCAGTATACTGCGCAGCAATTCGGATAAACAATAATTAGATAACTGTCACAATCTTAGTTATCAACAAGAGATAATATGTCATTTAACACCTTAGGCCTTTCTCCTGAGCTTAAACAAGCCATTGAAAGTAAGGGCTATACCGATCCTTCTGAGATCCAACAACAGGCTATTCCTTCCATCCTGCAAGGTAACGACATTATGGCTGGTGCTCAGACTGGAACGGGTAAAACAGCGGCGTTTGCATTGCCTATATTGCAGAGACTGCAAAATGATGAATCCAAAAGAAGAAGGGTAAGAACTTTAGTCTTAGTACCCACAAGAGAATTAGCCTCCCAGGTAGGTGATAGTTTCAGAAGCTATGGTAAAAATTTAAGATTTAGGACTTCTACTTTATATGGCGGAGTTAGTATAAAAACTCAGATTGATAAGCTTAAAAAAGGAGTAGATATTGTTGTAGCAACTCCAGGTAGACTTTTAGACCATCTGGATAAAAGAACTTTAGATTTATCTGAATTGGAAGTGCTTGTTTTGGATGAAGCAGACCGAATGCTAGACATGGGATTTATTCGAGATATTAAGAAAATTTTTAAATATCTTCCTAAGAAAAAACAAAACCTACTGTTTTCTGCTACCTTCCCTAAGGAAATACAGGCGTTGGCTGATAGTTTACTGAATTCTCCAAAAAGGATTCAAGTTGCTTCAAGTAATTCTACGGCAGATAAAGTAGTACAAGTTATTTATCCGGTAGATAAATCGAGAAAAAGAGAATTATTAACTTATTGCATAAAAGAAGAAGGTTGGTTCCAAGTTTTAGTTTTTTCAAGAACAAAACACGGTGCGAATAAGCTAGCAAGTCAATTAAGCAAAGAAGGCATAAATGCAGATGCTTTTCATGGGAATAAATCTCAATCCCAAAGAACCAGAGCATTAAAAGACTTTAAGGATTCTAAAACACAGGTTCTAGTCGCTACTGATATTGCAGCCAGAGGTATAGATATTAATCTACTGCCCCAGGTAGTTAATTTTGATCTTCCTTACGTACCGGAAGACTACATTCATCGCATAGGAAGGACAGCTAGAGCCGGTCAAGAAGGAAAAGCCGTATCTCTTGTAAGTGCTGATGAGCATAAATTATTGTCCGATATTGAAAGGCTACTTAAAAAAGAAATTCCTCGAGAAATTATCCAAGGTTTTGAACCCACACAAAATTTAAGATCGGAACCTCCTAAGCCAAAACCAAATAATAGAGGGAAAGGAAGACCTCAAGGAGGCTTCAGGGGTGCAGGGAAAGGAAAACCTTCGAGAAGCAAAGGACCTTGGCATAAAAAAAGACCGAAGAAAAACTCTAATTAGATTTTAAATCTTATTTCAGTGCTCCAAAAATAATAAGTCAGCAGATCTATTCGGACTCATACATCTCTCTCATTTTCTTCATGTCTTCCCTTTCTCCATCTTCTTTAGGTTTTTCTTGCGAATCAAAGGATGGGTTAATATTACCCAGTTCTTCTAGCACTTCTTCTCGGGTAAACATTTCTTGTATAGGAAAAAGTGTCATTTCTTTTTCCCAATAAAGTTTACCAAAGACAAGATGGAAAACCTTTTCTATAAATTCTTCATTTTTCATTTTTATACCTCAGAATTAAGACGAATAATCTGGTGCCCCCTGTAGGATTCGAACCTACGACCAAAAGATTAAGAGTCTTCTGCTCTACCAACTGAGCTAAGGAGGCTAAATTAATTCTCTAAATATTTTCTATTTAAAGCCAGAAGGCTTCATTTTATAGAAGTTAGTTTTACTTTCAAAAAGATGCGCTATTTTTAGAAGCTCTATGTCACCACGAGGCTTACCTACCAGCTGAACCCCTACGGGAAGTCCTTCTTTAGTGAACCCACCGGGAACGGAAATAGCCGGCAGTCCAGTGACCGTGATCATGCAACAAACTGACATCCAGTCTATATAAGTGTCTAATTTAGTACCTTCAATTTCTTCTACCCACTCTTTAGAAAGATCAAAAGGTGGCACTTGAGCCGAAGGTAATAATAAAACATCGTATTCTTCAAAAAAGCTGGCCATTTTCGCATAGATATTGGTGCGAATCATTTCAGCTTTTATCATCTCGTCAATCGATAAGGATTGACCTTTCTTAATATTCCAAATGACTGTTTCTTTAGCGTATTGACGCCAGTTATCTACACTTTGATCTAACATTTTTCCCAAACCTCTCAAACCAACCGCTCGCTGGATTTGAAAGGCTTCCATGGCACCTTCTAAAGGAGGATCGGCGTAAGTTATTTCAGCGCCTAGGTTCTTAAAGGTATCTCCTGCTGCATGAATAATGTCCACAACTTGCCCATCAATGGGCAGCTCTCCCAGACAAGGGCTTACTGCAACCTTTAAAGGCTTATTTTTATTTATTTTATACGGGGTAAGCGCTTCTAAGAAATCTTCATCAGAATCAGATAAGTTTAAAGGGTCAGAAATATCAGAACCAGACATAACGGACATAAGCAGTGCAGTATCTTGAACAGTTTTAGCCATGGGTCCGGTGGTTACAAGCCTTCCGTACCAAGCGGCTCCTAAATTCTTCTGTGTCCTTCCGATGGAAGGTCTAAAACCAACAACATTACAAAAACTTGCCGGGTTACGAAGCGAACCTCCCATGTCGCTTCCATCTGCAAGAGGCAACATATCGGTGGCTAATGCTGCTGCTGCACCTCCGCTGCTTCCTCCAGCTGTCTTACTTAAGTCATAGGGATTGTGCGTAGCTCCAAACACAGAGTTGAAAGTATTAGAACCCAAACCAAATTCTGGCATGTTCGTGTGCCCTATAAATATCACTCCTGCTTTACGCATTCTCTCAGCAAGAGGGCTATCCTGAGTCTCAATTCTTTCTGCATACGGCTGAAACCCTAAGGTAGTTGCAAACCCTTTAATAGCCACTGAATCTTTCATTGCCATGGGAAGTCCATGCAGAATACCTCTTTCAGACAAAGGAACATTATCAGCATGCCTAGCCAACTCTATGGCCTCTTTTTCAGGCAGGAGGTTAACAATTGCATTTACTTGAGGATTGATCTGATTAATTCTTTGATAGATATTTGTCATCAAATCTTCAGCAGAAACGTTACCGGCCCTAAGGTCTTCACAGATCGTTATAGCATCAGTCCAAATAGGATCAGGGAGTTCTGTTGGGTTAAAAATTTCTTTCATCTTGTTTTATTAATCTTCGGTTACAGGCGGGCATTCTAAATAATGAAGATCTCTTAAATCAGCTTTATTCATATCTTTCACTTTGTCTAAATCTAAGTATTTTCTATGATAACATCATTAAATAATGATTTTAGATTACGGACCAGGTCCCACTGCAGATACCGAACAAGCAAAAATAGACTTAAGAAAATTTGGATTTTGTCTTATAAAAGACGCTATAACCGGTGAATTCTTTACAGAATCAAAAGCCAGACTTCTTGAACAGGCTACCGCAGAAGAAGAAATGGGTTTATCTTTTAGAGACGGAGGTCCAGACCAAGAAATAAAAATGAAAGACGATAGAATTGACCAATCTTCATTCAGTAAAGGAAATGGCGGGGTCAATCAAAGGTTATGGATGTTAGCCAACAAAGGAAAGTGCTTTAGAGATATGATTGTTCATCCTCTAGTGGATGAATTAGTTGGTCATATTCTTGGGCAAGAATTTATTCTTTCCACGCATTCAGCAAATATAGCCAAGCCTGGGGGCGTAAGAATGGGACTTCACACAGATCAATGGTGGATGCCGCAACCTATCAAGCCTCAAGAAGACTATCTAAGACCATCAGAAATAAAAAGATCGGCAGCTTCTTCTTTTGTAGAACCAGATAAGACCCTAGGAATTTCTCCACCGGTTGTAGCCAATTGCATGTGGATGTTGTCTGACTTTTCAAAAAGTAACGGAGCCACTGAATTAGTGGCTGGTTCGCATTTATCCGGTGCACATCCCAATCAGCAAGATCAAACTATCTACCCGATATTAAATGCGGAAGCCAAAGCTGGAACGTTAATGGTTTTTGATGGGAGATTGTGGCACGGCACGGGGGCAAATACTGGCAACTCAGATAGATTGGGCGTTTTAACCACTTTTTGCTCTCCTCAATTTCGTCAACAAGAAAATCAGACATTGGGTTTAGACAGGGATTTATGGGAATCTTGCTCAGAAAAACTAAAATCCAGACTTGGTTTTAAGGTTTGGAACGCTTACGGCAGAATTGAAAGCTCCATGGATCATATTATTGATATAGAACCCAATCGCATAAAAGAATTGAAGCCAAACAAGAAGTAATGTTCTTAATAAAAAAAACTATCCCCTTACTATTCTTATTTCTTCTTATAACCTCAGGGCAATTATCTGCAAAAGGGTATTATTTATACGTAAAGCCTTGTATTGATTGCGGCTGGTTTCAATACCTTCAGCCTTTCAGAATACGAGAGCAATGTGAAACAGCAAGAAGTGGGATCTTTGTTAAAGGCATGACCAAATGCTTAAAAGAGGAAGAATAAAGCTTTATTCTTCTGCAGACGTGTACTTGCTAAAAAAAGACCAGACTTCTTTGCTGGTATCAATGTCATTGTTTCCCGTCATTTCATAATTTACATAATACCAAGCAAGAGGGTTCTTCCACCACTTCACGTCCATCTTCCATCCTGGCCACGTATGAGTCCCGCCTTCCACTTTATAAAACCAGACTTCATTAACATTATCCTCAACGAAATGACGGTCAAAAGTAATAACACTTCCGTCTTCCATATCTTTATCATCTAACTGGTTGGAATCCATTTCCGTTAATTTGTGTTGTTTTACCCAAAAGGAAATAGTTGAAGGCAAATCGTAATACGCTCCCCACCCTCCTTCATTCTTCATATCGCCTTCAAAAAGTGACACTTGATCTTCTGTTCCGTGTATCTCAAAAATTGGAATAGGTCTTAATGGATTACAAGATTCAAGAGTCTCTTTCATCATCACTCCGGCAATTGGAGCCACTGCCCTAAACAAATCTGAAGAAGTGCATGCTAAAAGGAAACTCATATCTCCGCCATTAGACATACCAGTAGCAAAGGTCTTTTCTGAGCTAGTCCGGTAAGTAATTTGAAGCTGCGTCACCAGGGCTCTAATATAAGCAACGTCATCAACCGTAGATTCTGCATGGAAATCATAACCTACATTAAAAAAAGTATTTTCACGTGTATCAACTGTCCCTTGAGGATAAACAATCACAAAGCCATTCTGGTCTGCTAAATTGTTCATTTTTGAGTAATCCATAATGCCTTTAGCCGAACCGGTATAGCCGTGAATTACTACCATCAACGGTGCGTTTTCCTTTAGCCCTTCAGGTACATGTAAAAAGTAAGAACGCTCTAATTCTTGATGCATTATTTTCTTTTCACCTGTAAAAGACTCAAAGCCCACTCCGGAATAAAGATTGCCTTGGAAAATAGTAAATAAGAAAGTGAGAAAAAATAAGATTATTTTATTCATAGTTTTTTAAATTATTACGGAAAACTATAGACGGATCAGCTTACTTTATACAAATCTAAATTTTCTGATACTCTTACGCACATGACGCAATGGACTAAAGACAAAGCTGATTCTTGGTACGGAAAACAACCGTGGTTGGTTGGATGCAACTTCTTACCGAGCTCAGCCATTAATCAACTGGAAATGTTTCAAGATGAAACATTTGATATTGATTTAATAAATAAAGAAATAGGATGGGCAAAAGATCTTGGTTTCAATAGCTTAAGAGTTTATTTGCATGATCTGCTGTGGGACGATCCAAACAATTTTTCTAATAAATTGGATACTTTTTTAGATGTTTGCTCCACGAACTCAATCAAACCCATCTTAGTTTTATTCGATGACTGCCACAGGCCTTACCCAAAAAAAGGGAGGCAACCATTACCGGTTACTGGTGTGCATAACTCTGGCTGGAAGCAAAGTCCAGGAATGGAACTGGTTCATGCAATTCATGACGAAACAATCACGCCAGCAGAATTAATAAGACTCGAAACTTTTGTAAAAGGAATTCTAAAAAAATACAAAACAGATAATAGGATTTTAATGTGGGATTTGTATAATGAACCCGGTCAGTTTGGAGTTGGAGAAAAATCTCTAACACTTCTTAAGCTAACCTGGGAGTGGGCTCAATCTATAAGACCTTCTCAGCCGTTAACGTCTTGCATGGATGGGTCTGTTGGAGAAGAAATCATTGAACTGAATGCCAAGAATTCAGACGTTATAACATTTCATACCTACGAATCAGGCAAACTTGAGGAGACCATAGTTAAACTAAAGAAAATAGGAAGGCCTGTAATGTGCACAGAGTACATGGCAAGAGAATTTGGTACTACATTTCAATTCAGTATGCCTATTTTTAAAAATTACAATATTGGTTGTTATAACTGGGGCTTAGTTGCCGGCAAGAGCCAAACCCATTTTGGATGGGCAACCATATTGGACCTTCATAAGAAAAAGGAGAACGGAGACCTTCTTCAAGAGGGAGATAACATTCCTGAACCCAAAGTCTGGTTTCACGATATCCTTAGAGTGAACGGATCCCCTTACGATAAAGAAGAAGTCGCTTTTATAAAGAAAATAACCGCTTTTAAAAAACCGCTATAGGGTTTAGGGGACTTCCTGTTGCTCCTTTAACTCTCATGGGGGCTGCTACAAAAAGGAAAGTATTTCTTTTTTCCTTAGTGGCAACACGAGCTAATTCTTCTAAATCTAAATTATCAAAAATTGGCATGCCCAGCCCAACTAAAACCAATTCATGAAGCGGGTTAAGCCTGCCTTCTACGCCAGAAGGCATCACATCAGATACGCCATCACATCCTATTGCTGCTACATCTCTCTCTTTCAACCAAGTTGCTACTGAGGCATGCATGCCCGCAGCTTCTTCAATAAAATTCCACAACCCGTCTATTTCAACTTGCTTCCAACGTCCGGTCCTAATAAGCAATACGTCTCCTGAAGAAACTTTAACTCTGGCTGCTTTTTCCCAGGCCTCTAAGTCTTCCACTGTTAGTGCTTGGCCTGGCTGGAGGTAATCTTTTCCCAAGAATTTAGGGAAATCCATTAAAACCCCTCTGGTGAAGATTCCTTCTTTACCAATATTCTCTATTCCTAGGTTGCTAAAACCATTAGGTATATTAGGATCAAAAGGAAACCCGTTGTACATTTTTCCTTTCACAGCAAAGTGGTTAATTCCGTCTAAATGAGAATGTCCAAACCCATGGTAATCAATTTTGAATACATCCCCGGCTGCTTGTGTTGCACCCATTTCTAGCCCTTCAAATGACTCTTCTCCTCCAAAAACAAAGACTTCATGCTCAAAAGGTTTTTGATTAACCATGTCTTGGACCTTGTTGAGTTCTAGCGCTAACGATACAGATATCCCTTTCTTGACCAGTCTAGAAGCTTTTACTTTTTTTCTTGGTGTTATGGTATTGAGAGTTCCTAACTGATCGTCATCACCCCATCTGCCCCAATTAGATATATCTTTAAGGATCTGATTAAATTCCTTGTCGTCCATGGGTGCTGGATCTCCCAGAGCAAAGCTGCTCAATGAAAATACGGACACCAGCATTAGTAAAATTAAACCTTTCATAAGACGCTCCTTTCTAAAAATTAATTATTGTCTATTTATAACATCTTAAGAGATCAATATCTTAGTTTACAAATTATAAATTGAAAAATTACAATAAATTAACCTATAGTATTGATTGGATTGGAAGTTTTATGGATAGAATTAAAGAATTTACCAAAGAGCATGTTGACCAAAACTCTACACAAGAGAACGGCTTGTTCTATGATTTCTTGCATTCTAAAGAGCCGTACCAATCTATCTTTAAGAACAACCCTTGGATGATACCGCCAGATTTAAAAAAACCTTTGGAATGGAGGGGAGATCATTATTGGGACACTACCGTTGCTAGAAAGCATGAATATTGGAAAGAATTTGACCTTCCGAAACCAACAAAAGATATTAATCAGATAAGGAAAGACTTCCTTGAATGGGGATTTGCATTAATAGAAGATGCTATGTCCAAAGAACAGACAAATAATTTTTTAAACCGCTTAGTAGAGCAAGCCGAAGGAGAACGACTAGCCGAAGTAGAAAATCTAACACCTTCGGGTCAATACGTTAATACCTTGATTAATAAAGGTAAATTATTTGTTCAATGCATTGAACAAGAACCTGAAGCCGTGCAAGCCGGGCCTTTAATTGAGCAGCTTTTAAATGAATCTCTTGGTAAAGGATGGATCTGTCATAGTTTTCTTGCCAACGGCTCAGACCCAGGAGGCTACCCGCAAGGGCTGCACATGGATCAAGGACCTTTATCTCCATGGATAACTCAAGAAGCTCCGGCTCTTGTTAATACCATGTATATCCCACAAGATATAAATGAGGAAAATGGAGGAACTCTTGTCATCCCCGGTAGCCATAAGATAATGATTGAAGCTGGAAGTGACGGTCAAATCGGGAAGCTGCCACCTGCAATAAATTTAGAAGCTAAAGCCGGGACTGTGGTGTTTTTTGATGGGAGGCTTCTTCACGGAACTGGAGTTAATAGAACGGACCAGCCAAGATTTGTTGCTACCCAGAGTAACGTAAAATCTTGGATGAGGACTCAAGAAAATTGGGTACTCTCAGTTGCTCCTGAAATACTTAAAGATGCCTCACCAAAACTGCTCCATAGAATTGGCCTCCAAGCTCTTACTTACGGAAGTACTATTGAAGGATTTGGCCTAGGAGCCAGCGGAAAAATTGGAGATAAATGGGGAGCAATTCAACAATTCAGGGTTGCTTATGATGAAGGAAACTATCAAAGAGTTAGAGAGCTATCCTCCTCCTCAACTAAAGAAGAACTATCTAAGAGCTACACGGTAAAAACTGCTTGGAAAAACACTCGAAAGTAGAATTAAATTAGCTTTAACCGCCTGAATGTAAGAAACTTTTTCCTCTTATGTGATCAGAAATCTTTTCTGCCATCATAATGGTAGGGGCATTTGTGTTGCCGCCTATCAACGTTGGCATTAATGAAGCATCAACAACCCGTAAACCACTTAGACCATGCACCTGTCCATGTTCATTGGTTACGGACATGTCATCAGAACCCATCTTACAAGTTCCTATTGGGTGGTATAAAGTTTCACCAGTTTCTCTTATCCATTGATCCAACTCTTGATCATCATCTATGTTGACATCCAATCCCGGCTTGAGCTGATCGCCCCTGTATTCGTCAAAAGCTTCTTGCATAAACACCCTTCGTGTTTCACGAAAACCATTTCGCGTATCAATTAAATCTTGTTCTTCAGACAAGTAATTTGGAAACATGAGAGGCGCATCCTTTGCATTGGAACTTTTTAAAGTTAAATGCCCTCTGCTTTGGGGTCTGCACGCATAAACTATAGAAGAAAATCCATGCTCTGTTGGTATGTCTGCCCTTCCATGAACATCAGGGACCGCTATAGAAACATAATGTATTTGCATGTCTGGAATCTCTTTGTCCGGATGAGACTTAATAAAAGCCCCTCCTGCTGTCGGAGGATTCGCTGCATCTCCGGTGCCCAATAATAAATATTGAATTCCCGCCAACGCAGTTCTGAACATTGTGGCCGATCTGTGCAAAGTCACTGGTTTAGTCGAAGCAAATTGACTCACTACGCCTATATGATCTTGTAAATTCTTTCCAACTCCTTTTAATTCATGATTCATTTGAATTCCATGAGGGACAATATCTTCAGCATCTCCAACACCGCTTCTCATTAGAATTTGAGGAGAGTTTACTGCGCCTGCAGATAAAATAACTTCTTTGTTTGCTTTGCAAACAACCTTCTTTCCTTTGATTATATATTCAACTCCCACCGCTTTTTTGCCCTCAAAAATAACCTTGTCTACTGTTAGATTTGTTTCTGTAAATAAATTTTTTCTTTTTAAAACCGGATGCAGGTATGCCCTAGCTGAACTACAACGCTTAGAGCCCTTAATGGTATGTTCGTAACGAGAGAAACCTTCCTGTTGTTTGCCGTTAAAGTCTGGGGTTAATGGAAACCCAGCCTGTTGTCCGGCTTCAATAAATTTATCAAGTAATAAATCATCCGTTGTATCTGACTTCTTAACAGACAGCGGTCCTTCAAATCCATGATAATCAGAATCGCCTTCACCTTGAAAATTTTCTGCCCTTTTGAAATAAGGCAGCACATCATCATAAGACCACCCTGGATTTCCCAGTTGGCGCCACTGATCATAATCCGAAGCATGTCCTCTTATATAGACCATCGCATTTATTGAAGATGAACCTCCCCACCCTTTGCCTCTTGGCCAATACATTTTTCTTCTGGATGTTGTTTCTTCTGGTTCAGTTTCAAATCCAAAATTTTGTTTATTGGCTTCAGGTACTATTTGAGAATAGCCAGAAGGCATGTGAATAAACATACTTGAGTCCTTACCTCCTGCTTCAATGAGAAGAACACTATTATCATCATCTTCCGATAACTTATTAGCCAAAACGCATCCCGCACTACCCGCGCCAACTATTACATAATCAAATTCTCTATCCATAACGCTTCCTTACTCTCTTATTTCTACCCATAACAAACAAACTTCTAGCCTCTTAATATCTACCAAAAACCTTGCCATTGCCTGCTCCTTGTACAAAAACTGTGTATTGGTCTTTAAAATTATTTGAAGTCATTGTCTTTATATAGACATTACTACCCACAAAGAAACAGGAATAACAGTGCACCAGATGCCTAGCGCGAGGAGTAAAGGCTTAATTGTTATGTTCTTTAAAGAATCTTTATCAATTTGTGTTCCTATGCAGAATAAACCTGCTAAAAGAAATGTTTTATTGAGCATTTTTAAGAAATACAGAACTTCTTCAGACGGATTGAGAGTTGTATTTAAAGCTACAGCTAGAACAAAGAAAATGATAAAAATAGGTAATGCCGATCCTTGCTTTTCTGACTTAAAATACAAAGCTGATAAAAAGACCAAAGGAACTATCCATAACGTTCTTAACAACTTTAGTGTGGCTGCTACTTCCACTGCATCAAATCCAACTACAGAAGCTGCTCCAACAACTGAAGCAGTATCATGAATTGCAAGTGCTGCCCAAGTACCAAACTGCTCTTGGTTTAAGTTCAACCATTCACCTATTAAAGGAAAAGTTATTACAGCAATGGCATTGAGTAAAAATACTATACTTAGTGTTGTAGTTAAATCTTCAGGCTTAGCTTTGATTGCAGGGGCCACAGCAGCCATAGCAGTTCCGCCACATATAGCAGTTCCTGAGGCAAGTAAATAAGCTTGTTTCTTTTCAACGCCTAATAGCTTTCCTAAGAAGATAGCGGCTAAGAAAGTAGTAGCAACAAACAAGGAGATCCAGGGCATATAAGTACCATTCAATTCAACGACGGTGCGCAGACTAATACTTCCCCCCAAAAAAACTATACCTGTCTGGAGTAGTTTTGAACCTATTCTCTTGGTAAAGAATTTAGAAGGAAACTTAGGGACATAAGTTAAAGAAATTCCTAACAATAGTGCAATAGCAGCATGTCCGCTCAACAAGGCGATACTTAATAGAATGGCTGCGAATATATAAAACATTAAGAATCTGGTGGGCCCGGAAGGACTCGAACCTTCGACCAATGGATTATGAGTCCACTGCTCTAACCAACTGAGCTACAGGCCCTAAAAAAACCTAATTAAACAATGACTGAGTCCTGCTAGCAATAACTTATTCGTCCAAAAACCCTTTAAGGTGAGAAGAGCGAGTTGGATGCCTTAGTTTTCTTAAAGCTTTTGCCTCTATTTGTCTAATTCTTTCTCTCGTAACATCAAACTGTTTTCCTACCTCTTCAAGGGTGTGGTCAGTGTTCATACCGATGCCAAACCTCATCCTTAAAACTTTTGCTTCTCTGGCAGTTAAACTACCAAGAATATCATCAGTAGCATCTGTTAGATTATCATTAGTTGCAGTTTCATCTGGGGAGCTTATGTTGGTGTCTTCTATAAAATCGCCTAATGTTGTATCTTCTTCATCACCTATTGGGGTTTCCGTTGAGATTGGTTCTTTGGCTATTTTAAGAACACGCCTTACTTTATCTTCTGGTAACTCCATTCTTATGCCTAGCTCTTCAGGTGTTGGTTCTCTACCCATTTCCTGAACCATTTGTCTGGAAACTCTGTTCAGCTTATTAATAGTTTCTATCATGTGAACTGGTATACGAATAGTTCGAGCCTGGTCAGCAATAGACCTAGTGATGGCTTGTCTTATCCACCAAGTTGCATAAGTTGAAAACTTATAACCTCTTCTGTATTCAAATTTATCCACGGCCTTCATTAAGCCGATATTGCCTTCTTGAATTAGATCCAAGAACTGCAATCCACGATTTGTATATTTCTTAGCAATTGATATAACCAAACGAAGGTTGGCTTCAACCATGTCTTTCTTTGCTCTTCTTATTTTAGCTTCGCCAATAGACATTTTTCTATTAATGTCCTTTATATCAGCAACATCAAGTTCTACAATTCTTTCAAGCTTTGCTAGCTTATTTTGTAATCGAACAATTTCCGGTAAATTTTCTCTGGTTTGTGCTGCCCAAGGTTTTCTAGATCTGGCAATACTTTCTGCCCATGAACTATCTGATTCATTACCCGAAAAGCTATTAATAAATTCCTTACGAGGCATCTTTCCTCTTTTTACTAGGATGGTAAAAATAAACTTTTCACTCTCTCTTATTATGTCTAAAGCATCTCTTGCAGGGTTGGCAATTTTTTCAAATTGAGTAGGAGATAGTTTTATAAACTTAAATATTTCACCTAACTTCTCTTGCTCGGCAAGAGCTTTCTTTGATTTTCTTGTTTTATCGCAGGCTTTCTCAGTTTTATTGTATTGCCTCTTAAGTGCGCTAAATCTTTTTTTGACTTCAACTGGATCTGGTCCTGTTTGTTCTTCTTCATCAGAATCTTCTTTTTCTTTTTTCTGCGCCATTGCTGGGGGTGGTATTCCTTCTTCAATATCCATGAACCCAACCATTACTTCAGATAACCTCTTTTCTTCTGCAACCACTAACTGGTAGTCATCTAATATGCGGTTTACGATTCCTGGATAAAAACAACAAGCAGATAACAGCTCTCTGGCACCTTCTTCTATTCTCTTCGCAATAGCAATCTCACCTTCACGAGTAAGAAGGTCCACTGTCCCCATCTCTCTCATGTAAAGACGTACAGGATCTGTTGTTCTTCCTACTTCTGATTCAACAGTTGTTAATGTTGTTCTTGTATCGGCGATTGTCTCTGGAGCAGCATCAGAGTTATCTTCGCCCGTTCCAGAAGTCGTCTCTATGACTTCAATGCCAATATCTATTAACATTTGAATAGTCTCTTCAACTTGATCAGGATCAGAGATGTCCTCTGGTAACATTGCGTTAATGTCTTGGTAAGTCAAGAAGCCTTGATCTTTTCCTTTATCAAGAAGTTCGGTAAGACCAGATGTTTCTAGGTCTTCTTCACTTATAGATTTTTCCTCCACTTCAGGAGAAGCTTCGATTACTTTTTCTTCGGTAACTATTTTTTTAGATTTTTTTGCCATATCAATTTTAAAACGTCGGGCATTATATTAGTTTTTAGACCTAAGCGCTCTATATTATGAATAATAATCATGAAGTTATAGGTTTCTGTTAGCTTTACTGAGACTTCTTAGTAAAAGTCTGTCTTCTTCTTGCAGGCTTTCTAAGCTTGATAAAAGGTGTTGCTGCAACTCAAAAGTCTCATCTTCACTTAATTTTCCAGAAGATAAGACTAATTTTAAATCATTTATCCGTGCCTTAGAATTTGATTTCTTTAAGAGATCTAAACAATCACAAAAATAAAGAAGAGCATTCTTTTCCTCTAATGCAGGAGTTGTTGCTAGCAAAGTACCTATAAATGAAGATGAATCTGACCTTAGGGAGCTTAAAAGGTCTGTGATTGTGCTATTTGGGTTTGAAGAAAAGAACTCAGCTACTTCAATTAGCAGGTTTGTTTCAGGCTGATCCAATTCTCTTAACCAAGCCATGTCCTCAAGCTCACTGATAAGACCAGGATAGAATATCAATGCTGAAAGAGCTTTTGAGCCAAGACCCGATTGTTCAAATACTCTCTCCTGTTGCTCGTTATTAATATCTTCAGCAGATAATGCAGACCGTCTTTTTTGATACGTTTTGGTTATATTGTGAGTTTGTATGTCTTCTTTCTTTAAACCAGTGACCTTGGAGACTTCTTCTTCCAGCAGTTTCTTAATCGAGCTTTCTGGCATAGACATCAAAAGTTGCATGGCTCTGGAAGCTAAAGACGCTTTCTTTTCCAGCGAGGTGACACCAACCGCCTCTGCTAAGCGTTGAATGAAGTATTGTGACAGCAACAGTGAACTTTCCGACCTGCTTCTAAATTCTTCTTTAGATTCCTTCTCAAGCAAGCTGGCAGGATCTTCGCCTTCGGGTAAAAATAAGAAGCGTATCTCCGTTCCATCTCCTACCACCGGTAAAACATTTTTTAAAGCTCCCCAAGCAGCACCTCTTCCAGCATCATCTCCGTCAAAACAAAAAGTAATTTCATTGACTAATTGAAGTAATTTTTGAACATGGAATCTATTGGTAGCAATACCCAGTGTAGCAACAGCATTGTTTATCTTATTTTCCGACATCGCCACAGCATCCATGTATCCTTCAACAACGTAGATATCTTTCAAGTCTCTTCTGTTTTCTAATGACTCGAAGAGCCCATACAGTTCTTTTCCTTTTTGAAACACGGGCGTATCGCCTGTGTTTAAGTACTTTGGTTGATCCTCAGGACTCATTACACGACCTCCAAAGCCAACCACCCTGCCCTTACGATCTCTTATAGGAAAAATTAATCTGTCTCTAAACACATCGTAAAGACCTCCATCTTTATTTTTCTTAACAAGACCGGCTTTTATTAAAACTGTTTCATCAAAATTTTGTTTTTTAAGCTCATCACTTAAAGTATTCCATGAATTGGGGGCATAACCAATAGCATATCTTCTGCATGTTTCGCCAGAAATTTTACGTTCATCCTTCAGATAATCCCTGACGTGTTGAGCGTCATTTTTATTTGCAAGAACAGATTCATAAAAGGCAGCAGAAGCTTCTAAAGCTTTAAAAATTGGCTCTCTTTCGTCTTTATGATTCCTTGCATTTTCATAAGGAACTTCTAAACCTGCTTTTGAGGCAAGTGCTTCTACTGACTCAACAAAATCAAAACCTTGGTGTGCCTGCAGGAAACTAATTACATTGCCGGTCGCACGACATTTAAAACAATAATAAAACTGCTTTTGTTCGCTGACACTAAAAGAAGGATTATTGCCGTCATCGCAAAAGGGGCAAATACCCCAATGATCCTTTCCTTTTTTCTTTAAGGGCATATAACTGTCTATCAGCGAAACTATTTCACTTACGTCAACTATTTCTCTAACAAAATCTGAAGGTATTGATCCTGCCACTAGCTTGCCCTTCTAAACCAATCTTCAAGAATAATTTGTGCAGATAAACTGTGTTTGTCTGCAGAAGATTCCTTAAATTCCGTTCCTTTCATTTTTAATCTTTCCGTGGCTTCTCTTGTTGACAGTCTTTCATCCATTAATTCAAAAGGCACGTCGTATCTTGAACTTATTTTAGAAGCAAAATTATCACTTTGTATCTTTATTTTACTAACAGAACCATCCATATTTAAAGGATCACCAACTACGAAGAGGCTTGGCTTCCAATCTTTAACAATTGTATCTAATTCTAACCACCTAGGCTGTCCATCATCAGCTTTAATTGAATAAAAAGTGTGAGCAGTTCTAGTCACTTCTTGCCCTATAGCAAGTCCTATATTGCGCAAGCCAAAATCAAAAGCCATAACAATCCTGGGGGAGTCTCTCACCCTTGATTCACTATATTTTCTACACAATCCATTAATTTTCTTGATACCTCAATATCACATAAACTCTTATATTCTCTAAAGCAAGTTGGGCTTGTAACATTAATTTCTGTTAAATAATCTCCAATTACATCGAGACCTACCAGAACCAAGCCAAGCTCTTTTAATTTTGGTCCTACTTGAGAACAAATCCACAAGTCTCGCTCTGTCAAAGATTTTGCAATTGCAGTTGCTCCAGCGGCCAGATTTCCTCTCAACTCACCTTTTGCAGGGACTCTTGCAATAGCAGCACCCATTGGTTCTCCATTGATCATCAATATCCTCTTATCTCCTTCCACAATCTCTGGTATATACCTCTGAATCATAACTTTACTCTTGTAAAAAGAGGTTATTGTTTCTAGCACTACTGCAATGTTGGGGTCATTCTCTCTTAACCTAAAAATAGAAGAACCACCCATACCATCAAGCGGCTTAATAACAGTATCTTTGTTTATTTGAATGAAATCTCTTAACAAGAATTGGTCGCTGGCAACTAAAAATGGAGTACAACATTCAGGAAATTCAGTGGCAAAAACTTTTTCATTACAATCCCTTAAGCTTCTTGGTCTATTTATTACACTCACCCCATCTTTTTCTGCGGCTTCAAGAACATAGGTGTTGTAAATATAATCAGAATCAAAGGGCGGATCTTGCCTCATCATTATTACGTCTAAATTAGAAAGTTTCTTAGCTGAAATTTCCTCAAGATGAAACCACTTATCAGCATTATTAAATACCTTGATCTCATTCATTAAGGCATGAGACCCTTCTTCGTTTATGTACAACGACGAGGGTTCAATGTAAAAGAGTTCATGTCCTCTCTCCTGAGCTTCAATCATAATGTCTAACGAGCTATCTTTTTTAAAATTGATAGCTTCAATCGGATCCATAACCACGCCAAATTTCATTTTTTAATTCCTAATCTATAAATCATTATAAGTCTTTTTAAAATTCCCCAGCTAATGTTCTTATTGTACTGAGAGCAGATATCACTGCTGTTTCTGCCCTTAAGATTCTGCTGCCCATTGAGACAGGAATGTAATCTTCTTTAATTAGGCTTTCTATCTCACTTGAAGAGAAATCACCTTCCGGGCCAATTGCCAATGTCACTGAATTTTTAAATTCTATATCAGATATTTTAACTTCTGCGCCAGGGTATAAAACAATTTTATGATCTGACCGCAGTTCATCTGACCAGTCTCTAAGAGCAACAGGATTATTTATTTTAGGTAACCAATTTTGACCACATTGTTCACAAGCACCCTGAGCTATGACTTGCCATTTTTGTCTTTTTTTGTCGTAAGATTCTTTATTAAGCTTTGCAGTAGATCTTTCGGTTATTAAAGGTGTAATAAAATCTACACCTAACTCTGTGGCCTTTTGAATAGATAAGTTAAATGGGTCTGGTTTGATTAAGGCCTGCCCAAGATTGATTGATATTCCTTGCCGTGCAGAAAAAGATATTTTACCCACAATTAAAATGGTTACTTCGGAAGGTTTTATAGAAAGTATCTTTGCCAGGCATGAAGTGCCCTTTCCATCGAAGACCTCTATCTCGTCTCCTTCCTTCTTTCTTAAAACTCTCACTAAATGGTGAGCTGAACTAGCACCTAAAACTACAACAGCACCTGGGCTATAATCTTCATCAAGATAGTTTCGTGTTAAGTTCATAAATGTAATAAGTCTGAAGAACATATCTTACAACAAGAATCTTAATAGGAGATTATGATGTCAAAAAATGATGAAATAAATATTTACTTAGTGCGTCACGGAGAGGCAGGAAAATCTTGGGATGAAGATCGTGACCCAGGATTAAGTGATAAAGGCAAAGAACAATCAAGAAAACTTGTATCGCGACTGAATGATGATTTTGCACTTTTAAATTTTAAAGCCATTTCTAGTCCGCTTGCGAGGGCACAAGAAACTGCCATACCACTCCAAGAGAAACATGGTTTTGATATTGAAATCTGTAAAACTTTTGCTGAAATACCATCTCCTGGCATAGAGATGTCACAAAGAAGTGCCTGGTTAAAAGAAATGTTCAAAGTAAAAGTTGGTGATCTGGAAAGTCCGCAACAAAAATGGAGAAGTTCTATTGTCCACTCAATCCAAGACCTACGGGAGGACACTATTATCTTCTCACACTTCATGGTTATTAACTGCGTGGTGGGTTGGATAAATAATTTTGATAATTTAGTTGGATTTTATCCTGATAATTGTTCCATTACTAAAATTCTTAACCACAATGGAAAATTAGAATTAACACAAGTAGGAAATGAATTATCAACCGTTGTCCAATAACCTAAAAAATAAATAGGCAATTAACCGGAATTCTCTTGAAAGAATTCTTAGGATAAGTATTATTCACAACTCTAAAACAAATTTTCATCTGACTAAAAATTAAACACATGGCAAAGAAAGACATCAAAAAATTTAACGGCGAAGGAAGGCAGTTAAGTTCTCAAGTCTCAAAAAGCATGCGTAAATATTTTAAAGAACTTGAAGGTGAAAAAGCCAAAGATCTCTACAGCATGGTCTTAAAGGAAGTTGAACTTCCACTACTTCAGATTGTTATGGAACAATGTAAGGACAACCAAACCCAAGCAAGTCAAATATTAGGGCTTAACAGAGGTACTCTTCGGAATAAGCTTAAAGAATATAAATTACTATAAATATTTATAATTAATGGCACCAACAGCCAATCCCAAAATTAAAAGAGCATTGATAAGCGTTTCTAACAAGGAAGGTCTTGTAGAGCTTGGCACAAAACTCGTTAATGATTTTGGAATTGAAATAATCTCAACCGGCGGAACTCTAAAAACTCTCCTTGAAGGAGAAGTTCAAGCAACAGATATTACCGACTTTACGGGATTCCCTGAAATGATGGATGGTAGAGTAAAAACACTTCACCCAAAAGTACACGGGGGCATCCTTGCAAGGAGAGAACTGGATCAAGTGGTAATGAATGATAATGGTATAAAGGGTATTGATCTTGTCGTTGTTAACCTTTACCCGTTTGTAGAAACCATTTCAAAACCCGAAACAACTCTGGAAGAGGCAATAGAAAACATAGATATAGGCGGTCCCAGCATGCTTAGATCGGCTGCTAAAAATAATAAATATGTTGGTGTTGTGGTAGATCCGGAAGATTACAACCAATTGTTAAAAGAAATGCAGGAAACCGAAGGGTCTCTGACTCAAAAAACAAGAAGCATCTTCGCTACTAAAGCCTTCACTCATACCGCGGCTTACGACACTGCTATTTCCGGTTACTTATCTTCAATCCATGAAGAAGATTTTCCAGAAAAAATATTTTCAAAGTATCAGCTGAAGGAGGTCTTGCGTTACGGAGAAAACCCTCATCAAAAAGCTGCTTTCTATAGCGATCTTAGTGATAGCAAGATAAGCGGAGTTTCCAACTCCTCTCAACTTCAAGGTAAGCAACTTTCTTATAACAATATAGCTGATACTGATGCTGCTTATGAATGCGTGAAAGCTTTTGATGAACCTGCATGCGTAATAGTTAAACATGCAAATCCTTGTGGAATAGCTGCGGATAAAAATATCACTGTGGCTTATGAAAAAGCTTTTGCTTCCGATTCTACGTCCGCATTTGGAGGTATTATTGCCTTAAATAGGAAACTGGAAGAAGAAACTGCAGAAAGGATCATTAATAATCAATTTGTAGAAGTTATTATTGTACCGGGCATAAGTGAAGCTGCTCTTGCAATAACTAAGACTAAAGAGAACGTTAGAGTTCTTGATGCCAAAGAACTTGGATCTCCAGCTAAAGGATATAAGTATTTAAGTGTTACGGATGGTTTATTAATCCAAGAAACAGATAATCAGATAATTACAAGGGCAGATCTGACTGTGGTGTCAAAAAGACAGCCCTCGAACTTGGAAATTGAAAACTGCCTTTTTGCATGGAAAGTTTGTAAATTTGTTAAGTCCAATGCAATAGTTTATACGAGAGATAATCAAACTATTGGCATAGGGGCAGGACAAATGAGTAGAATTGACAGCGCCAAAATTGCTGCCTCTAAGGCTATAGAAAGGGGGTTTGAAACATCAGGCTGTTCCATGGCATCTGATGCTTTTTTTCCTTTTAGAGATGGCATAGATGCAGCTGCCGAAATAGGTATCACTTCAGTAATACAACCTGGCGGTTCAATGAGGGACGAAGAAGTTATTCAAGCTGCAGATGAAGCAGATATGGTTATGCTTTTTACAGGGGTAAGGCATTTCCGCCATTAGAAATGAAAGTTCTCATAGTCGGAAGTGGCGGTAGAGAACATGCCCTTGCCTGGAAAGCTTCCCAAAGCCAAACAGTAACTCAAATATTTGTTGCTCCTGGGAATGGAGGAACAAAACAAGAACCAAAGGTTACCAACGTATCCATCCCTTCAAACAATGTTGATGAACTTGCAGAATTTGCGATGGAAAACAATATTGATATAACGATCGTAGGTCCTGAAGACCCTCTAGTTTTAGGAATAACTGATAAATTTAAATCTTTAGGTCTAAATTGTTTTGGTCCTTCTATGGGCGCAGCACAACTCGAAGGCTCTAAAGAATTCATGAAAGATTTCTTAATGAGACACAACATACCAACTGCGGCCTTTCAAAGCTTTACGAATGCAGAATCCGCGATAGCTCACATAAAGAGTATCGGTTGCCCTTTAGTCATAAAAGCTGATGGCCTGGCAGCTGGAAAAGGCGTGACAGTTGCTCTTGAAGAAAAGGAAGCCATAAGGGCTGTCCAAGAGTGTCTTACAGATAATATTTTTGGAAGGGCAGGGAAAAAATTAATCGTTGAGGAATTTTTAGAAGGAGAAGAAGCAAGTTTTATTGTCATGACTGACGGAGAGGTCGTTGTTCCTTTTGCATCATCACAAGATCATAAAGCTAGAGATAATAATGACTTGGGTCCTAATACCGGAGGCATGGGAGCCTACTCACCAGCCCCTGTGGTTACAGAAGATATTCATAATAAGATTATGAATGAAGTAATTATTCCCACTATCAAAGGAATGAAAAATGAAGGTTTGAACTACTGTGGTTTTTTGTATGCAGGCGTGATGATTGATTCTAAAAATAATCTTAAAGTATTAGAATTTAACTGCAGATTAGGAGACCCAGAAACACAACCCATCATGATGAGATTAAATTCTGATATAGCAAACCTCTGCCTGGAAGCAACTACCGGAGCTCTAAAAGAACAATCGTTAGAATGGAAAGAAGAAACTTCTCTTGGTGTAGTAATGGCATCAGGAGGTTACCCAGGAGATTATATAATAGGTAAAGAAATTCTTAATTTACCCATCGAAACAAAAAGAATAAAAGTCTTTCATGCTGGGACGTCCTTCAAAGAAGGTAAAACATTCACTTCAGGTGGGAGAGTTTTGTGCGTCACTGCATTGGGTACTAGCGCTACCGAAGCAAAAGAAGAAGCCTATAAAGCAGTAAATTGTATAAAATGGGAAAATTGTTTTTACAGATCTGACATAGGATATAGGGCAGTAGAAAGAGAGAAATGAATAATATTATAGACATATTAATAGATGAAATTGATAAAGGGCTCAAGTATTCAACCCAAAATTATCAATTAAACAAAAGAGATTATCCGGCAAAAGATATTGAGGACTCAAATCTAACGGAACTAGAGAAGCATCATTCAGCTGGGTTGATGCGCGTTAATCATGCGGGTGAAGTTTGTGCCCAAGCCCTTTATAGGGGTCAAGCATTAACAGCCCAATTAAACGGTGTTAAAGAGAAAATGAACGAAGCTGCTTCGGAAGAGTTAGATCATCTTGCTTGGTGTAACAAGCGACTAGAAGAGCTTGATCAGAAACCAAGTGTTCTTAATCCTCTCTGGTATGGAATGTCCTTCGCCCTTGGTGCTGTGGCAGGTTTGGCTGGTGATAAGTGGAGCCTTGGCTTCGTTGAAGAAACTGAAGAGCAGGTTGTAAAACATCTAGATGGGCACATGCAAAACGTTTCTTCAAATGATAATAAAACTAAAGCCATCATGAAACAAATGCGTGAAGATGAAGAAGCTCATGCTTTAGCTGCGCAGGAAGCTGGAGCTGCAGAGCTTCCAGCGGAAATAAAAGAGGTTATGTCAACAGTTGCAAAGATCATGACTTCAACAAGTTACCAAATTTAAAAAGTTATTTAATAAAAAATTATTAGTTGCGAATTAAAACAACTTCAGTATAGTGGCGCGCGTAACAGTTGGTTACATAGTTAATTAGGAATAAATAGATAATGAATCTTTACGTTGGAAATCTTCCCTGGGGTATCTCAGAAGAAGAACTTGAATCTCATTTTGCTCAGCACGGAAGTGTTAAAGCAGTCAGAATAATTACTGAAGGTGATTCAGGTCGATCTAAAGGTTTTGGATTTGTTGAAATGGAATCAGGCGAAGCCGGTCAGGCTGCAATTGATAACCTTGACGGCAAAGATTTTGGTGGAAGGGACTTAAAAGTCAACGAAGCTAAACCTAGAGATTAATCTCCCTTATAGATACCCTGTCTTACCTTTCTGCTCTTTATTGAAATAATTTACAACAAACGAGCTATCAACTTTCAATTAAATGTTACGCATTAACCCTTTATTTTAGTTACATAGGAAAAAATATAATGAATTTATATGTTGGAAACTTACCGTGGACCTGTTCAGAAGAAGAAATTGAAGCATTATTTGCTCAGTACGGAGACGTCAAAACAGTTAGAATCATCACCGATCGCGATTCAGGTCGCTCAAAAGGTTTTGGTTTTGTTGAAATGACAGATTCAAATGGCGGCACTGCTGCTATTGAAGCTCTTGACGGAAATGATTTTTCTGGAAGAGACCTTAGAGTCAACGAAGCAAAAGAAAGAAGCTAGTTAATTCTGTCTATCAATGAACTGAGTTCATTGATTTCTCATCGGATTTAATGGTCTTACCTTGTAAGGCCATTAATCTTGATGACCTAAAAGCCTACACAGGCTTACATTAATACTTAAAAAGAGTATTTTTAAAAATACTGATTTCTTGCCTGAAAGGCTTGCTATGTTTTCTTCAATGAGAACAGGTTCTGCAATTCCTGCCCTGGATCTTTAGATCGCATAAAAGACTCACCAACCAGGAATGAACTAACGCCGCACTCTAGGACACGGCTGATATCCTCCTTTGTTCTAATACCGCTCTCTGAAATACATAAAATTTCATCTGGAATAAGATCTGATAGCCTTTCTGTAGTGTTTAAATCAACTTCAAAGCTGTTCAGGTTTCTATTATTAATTCCTATAAAATGCGGACTAATCTCTAGAGCTCTTTTTATTTCTTCCTCGTCATGAACCTCAACCAAAACATCCATTCCCAACTCAGAGGCTAGATCATAATACTCAGAAAGTTGTGAACTGGTTAAAGCGGCAACAATTAATAAAATACAATCAGCCCCTGATAACCTACTTTCATATATCTGGTAGTCATCTACTATAAAATCTTTTCTTAAAAGGGGAATATTCACTGATGCCTTTATCGCTTCTAGGTGCGAAAGCGACCCCTTAAAAAATTCTTCATTGGTCAACACACTCATGCAAGTAGCATTATTATCATAATAAGATTGTGCTATCTGTACTGGATCATAATTTTCACGGATAAGCCCTTGACTGGGAGATGCTTGCTTTGATTCGGCAATAACTGAAACTAGACCGGCTCTTCTTCTTTTATTAATGCTATCAATGAAGCGGCTAGGTTCTTCTAGATCTTTAATCTTTGATTTAATTGTCAGATAAGGTTGTGCAATCTTATCTAATAGGACTTTCTCTTTTGAGGATTCTAATATCTTATCTAAATAAGAAATCATGACAATGATTTGCTGAAGATCACTAACTCATCGAGTTTCTTTAGACCTTCACCGCTCTCGACACAGTTTTTTGCTTCCGAAACGCCTTCTTTTAAACTACCAGCAACTCCAGAAGCATATAAAGCTGCTCCTGAATTCATAGCAATCATGGAGGATGCTGCATAGTTTTTATTTAATAAGCCTTGTTTTATTATGGATAAACTTTCTGAAGCCGAAGAAACCATAAGAGAATCAAGCGGTTTTTTACTAAAACCAAAATCTTCTGGTCCAATGACATATTCTTTAATGGATCCATTAATCAATTCAGCAACATAAGTCTCTTCCGCTATACTTATCTCATCCAAGTGATCCTTTGAATGAACCACCAGAACATGGTTACTGCCTAGCTCTTTAAGTACTTCTGCAATCGGCCTAACCCACTTCTTGGCGTAGACGCCTATCACTTGATTGAGCGCACCAGCAGGATTAGTTAGAGGGCCTAGTAAATTAAATATGGTTTTTAAACCCATCTCCTTTCTTGGACCAATAGCATGTTTCATTGCGCTATGGTGGGCAGGTGCAAACATAAAGCCCACGCCTACCTCTTCAATGCACCTAGATACATCTTTTGGACTTAATTCTAGAGATAAACCCGCATGTTCGAGTAAATCAGCACTTCCGCTGCTTCTGGTGGCGCTTCTATTGCCATGCTTAGCTACTTTTGCTCCACATGCACAAGCGATAAAAGCTGCTGCCGTGGAAACATTAAAAATACCTACACCCGTTCCTCCGGTCCCACAAGTATCCACTAAATGATGGCTGCTTACTTCTACCTTCTCTGAAAGTTCTCTCATGACATTAACAGCGCCTACAACCTCGTTTACTGATTCTCCTTTAATATTAAGCGCCACTAAAAAAGCTCCTATTTGAGCGTCAGTGGACCTTCCTTCTAGGATTTGAAGCATGACAGAGGTCATGTCCTCTCTGCGCAGGTCGTTACCCTTAATTATCTCCGAAAGTGCTTCTTTTATTTCCATTTTTAAAACATATTTAAAAAATTATCTAGTAATTGCACGCCAGAATCTGTAGCTATTGATTCTGGATGAAACTGTAAGCCAACTAGCGGTAGAGAATTGTGCTGGATGGCCATGATAGTATCGTCTTTTGTTCTTGCAGTGATGTCAAAATCAGGGCTTAAAGTCTCGGGTTCAATTACTAAAGAATGGTATCGTACTGCCATAAACTCTAAAGGCATCCCTTTAAAAATTCCAGTACCTTCGTGTTCAATTTTAGATAATTTTCCATGCATCAACTCAGTAGCTCTTACTATCTCTGATCCAAAAGCAGACCCTATGCATTGATGGCCCAAACATACTCCTAATATAGGAATACTTTCCTTAAAATGTTTAATTGCTTCGACGGAGATACCTGCTTCTTTCGGAGTACACGGCCCTGGAGAAATAACCAAAAACTCAGGTTTAAGTTTTTCAATCTCTTCAAGTGAAATCATGTCATTCCTTACAACTTCTACCTGTTGCCCAAGCTGATAAAAGTACTGCACAAGGTTGTAGGTAAAAGAATCATAATTATCTATCATTAATAACATAATCAGCCCTCTAATTTTTCTTGGACCATTTCTGCAGCTTTAAAAATTGCTCGCCCTTTATTTAGAGACTCTTTCCATTCTAAATCGGGGTTAGAATCAGCAACCCAACCTCCCCCTGCTTGAATATATAGCATGCTGTCCTTTATGACTGCAGTCCTTATAGCAATAGCCATGTCCATATTGCCTTGCCAAGAAAGATAGCCAACAGCGCCTCCATAAATACCTCTTTTAACAGGTTCAATTTCGTCTATTATTTCCATGGCCCTAATTTTAGGTGCTCCTGAAACTGTTCCTGCTGGAAAAGTGGCCCTGAAAACATCCATTGCAGTCAAACCTTTTTTTATTTTAGCTTTTACATTCGAAACCATGTGCATCACATGGCTGTACTTTTCAACACCAAACTTCTGGGTTACTTCAACGCTTCCAGGCTCGGCTACTTTACCTATATCATTTCTACCTAAATCAATGAGCATTAAGTGTTCTGCTATCTCTTTAGGGTCATTCAGCATATCTGATTCCATGGCCAAATCATCATCTTCATCGTGCCCTCTTCTTCTTGTACCTGCAATTGGTCTGACCGTTACTTCCTCATCCTCTAAGCGGGCAAGTATTTCAGGTGACGAACCAACAATATAAAAATCTTCTAAATTTAGATAATATAAATACGGAGAAGGGTTTAGATGTCTTATGGCCCTATAAAGCGCTATGGGATCTGCTGTGAAAGGAATAGACATTCTTTGAGATCCAACAACCTGCATAACATCCCCGGAGTATATGTATTCTTTAACTCTTCTTACTGAAGCTTTAAATTTATTTTCACCAAAACTTGAAATGAAATCAGACTCATCTATCGATTGTTCAGGCTGTATCAATGCTTGATCAGAAAGGGGTGACTGCAATTGTTTTTCGAGGTCATCCAGCCTGACTTCTGCTAATTCCTTTTGCTCCTCAGAATCCGAGTCCACGAGAACAATAAGATACAGTTTGTTCTTTAAGTTATCAAAAACTGCCACTTCTTCCGAAACCATAAAGAGGATATCAGGAGTGCCCAAGGTGTCAGTAGGTTGAGAGTCTTTTAATCTAGGCTCGATGTACCGTACACAGTCATAACCAAAGTACCCCACCAAACCACCATTAAATTTAGGCAGACCTTGTATTTCATTAATTTGAAATTCTTTCTGATAATTTTCAATAAACTCTAATGGGTCACTAATTTCTTTTGATTCTATAATTCTGCCCTTATGGGTAACCTCTAAATGGTTTCCTGAGATCCTAATAATTTTATCAGCAGGAAGACCAATCAACGAGTACCTGGCCCACTTATCCCCTCCTTCAACTGACTCAAATAGGTACGAGAATGGAGCGTTGGCCAATTTTTGATAGACGCTTAAAGGAGTCTCCATATCAGCTAGGATTTCTCTAGAAATAGGTACTTTGTTTTGAATGGCCACTGAAATTAGCTTACCGCTAGTAAAGCTTCCCTCATTCTAATGATTATATCTTGATAATTATCTTCATTAAAAATTGCAGATCCGGAAACAAAAGTATCAGCACCAGCTGCAGCGACATCCGCTATGTTATTCAGTTTTATTCCACCATCGACTTCTAGTCTTATATCCAAACCCCTTTCATCAATCATCGATCTTAATTTAACAACTTTTTCAAGAACAGGCGTGATGAACTCTTGACCACCAAAACCTGGATTAACTGACATAAGAAGAACCATGTCTAGCTTATCCCAGCAGTTTTCCAATACGCTTAATGAAGTGGCGGGGTTTAAAACAAGACCCGCTTTGCAGTTTTTTGATTTAATGAGTTGCAGAGACCTGTCTACATGGTCCGAAGCCTCTGGATGGAAAGTGATGTAAGTTGCTCCTGCATGAGCAAAAGTTTCTATAAGAGAGTCAACTGGCTTTACCATGAGATGAACATCTATAGGGGCATTTATCCCGTGCTTTCTCAGAGCTTCGCAGACCATGGGGCCTATCGTTAAATTAGGTACGTAATGATTGTCCATTACATCAAAATGCACCCAATCTGCCCCAGCAGTTAAGACATTATCAACTTCCTCGCCTAATCTAGCAAAATCTGCAGATAAAATTGATGGAGCTATTATATATTCTTGTTTTGCCATTACATTACCGGGGAATGAAGCAAGTTTACCCTTCGTTCAATAAAGCGTCTAATTTTTCTATATCCTTGGGCGTGTTTATATTGAAGAGAGTCCCACCATAAAGTCTTCCAGTTACAAGGTCTTTAGAGCAAGCAGGCTTTAAAATAGATTCCCATAAGCCATACTTCCTTCCTTTTACAGCATTAAATAAACAAGGGTCCATAAGGGCTATTCCAGAGAAAGTTAACCTTAAAGCTTCTATGGAATCTCTTACCAGGCCCTCTTGAAGCGAGACATCTCCCTCGGGGTGATCTTCAGGGTTGTTCTTTAGTATCAAATGAGCTGACTTAGATTCCTCAAGTGCCATCTCACTAAAGTCTAAATCTGTCCACACATCCGCACTCATTAAAAGAAACACGTCTTGACCCAATAAACACAAAGAGTTGCCTATCCCTCCTCCAGTCCCTAGCAGCTCCTCTTCTTCAGAATATTGAATATTCACTCCGTATTTTGAGCCATCACCCAGAAACTCTTTAATTTGCTCACCTTTATGAAAAAGATTAATAACAAAGTCTTTTATACCGCATTCTCTGAGCCTTTCTATGTTCCAGAGTATTAGCGGCTTACCTTTTATTTTTATCAGCGGCTTAGGTAAATTCGAGTTAAGCGACCTTAGTCTAGTGCCTTTACCCGCTGCAAGTATAAAAGCCTTCATGAATTAGTTTTTAGTTTTGATTCTAAAGCCGGCAGGATTTTCTTTTGTAAAAAAACACTAAGTTTACTTAAGTTTTCATAACGTGAGGATGCATCAATCATGTAAAGCAGAGTCTGTTTAAGATCTACAAGTCTATATGATTTACCATCCCTTAAATGCAACCTAGTTAAAGTACCTAATATTCTTAATTGCCTCTGAAGGCCTGCTAAATCTATCCATCTCTTCATCATATTGTCATCCACATCCGGTAACACCCCTGCAGCTTGAGCTTTAAGAACATAATCACTTAAGAATTGGTTAAATTCTTCGGGCTTCCAGACGTTATCTAAATCTTTAAGTAATGAAACAGGATCTAAAAAGACAGGTCCTATCACCGCATCTTGGAAATCAAGTATCCCAGCACAACCGTCTTCAAGAACCATAATGTTCCTGGATTCAAAGTCAAAATGACAAAGTACTTGAGGTTGTTCAAAGAAAGTCTGCAAGATAATCTCATAAGACTCTTTCAATAAAATAGATTCTGCATCTTGCAGATCAAAATTTAAGAATCCCTTAAGGAACCATTCTTCAAAAAGCATTATTTGTTCAGCTGCCTGATCATAACTTAACGTTTCTAAGGAAGAACTGGGAATGCTAGTTTGTATAGCAATCATTTCATCTAAAGCAGCTGAATATAAACTATGAGCATTCTTTCTACTTAACTCAAACTGATAAAGCTTGTCTCCAAAGTCCTCTAAAACCATGAAACCTTTCTTAAAATCATGATAAATAACTTGAGGGACCCTGACTTGATTCTCTTTAAAGAATTGAGAGAAAAACAAGAACCTCTCATTGGATTCTTTATCAGGTGGAGAAAATACTCCTATTAAAGTATCTGAATCTCTTATTAATCTAAAATACTTTCTAAAACTTGCCTCTTCTCTTAAGGGAACAGCTTTCTTCACCAGACTATCTCCGGCAGACAGTAATTGCTTATTTGCCCAAGTAAGGAGGCCTTCTGGTATGTTTATCATTTGTCTATTTTAACTAACCTTGCCATGCATTATGATCTAATGGCAATAATTATTGGAACCTTGAATTTAATTCTTGCTCTAACAGAATAATCATGCAGAAGAATACAATACTCAAAATCCTAATTGCTTGTTCAATTTATCTAGTTTGCGTGGGCAATATATCTGCTAATCAAGAACCTATAAAAATTGAATCAATTGATGCTAAAAATGTCAGCACCGATGAATTAGGCAATTTAAAATTGTCCGGCAATGTTTACATAAAAACCAATTATCTAGAGTTTTGGAGTCAGCAAGCTACTTACAACACTGAGAATCAAAGTTTTAAATTAGAGGGTAAAGTAAAAGCGCTTTCAAAGAACTTGTCTATAGATGCCAATGAGTTGGTCGCAAACCTTTCCAATCAAACCTTTTTTCTTTCAAAAACTTCCTACACGCTTCTTGATAGGACCTTTGGTCAAGCCGATGAATTTAGTGTTTTAGCCACAGGAAATATAGAACTTCTCAATACTTCATTTAATAATTGCTCTAAAGATGACCCCTTTTGGGAAGTTTCTGCAAAGAAAATAACTCTTCTTAAAGATGAGCAAAATATCGTTATTAGAGACATAAAGCTCAAAATAGGAAAAGTGCCTGTGTTCTATTTTCCATACTTAAGATCCGCAATTGGGAAAGAGCGTCTATCTGGATTCTTAACTCCAAGTGTAAGGCAAGGAAAGGATGGCTTGGATCTTACCTTCCCATATTATTTCAACCTAGCCCCAAATAAGGACTTAACTTTAGCGCCGAGATACATAGAAGAAAGGGGTAGCGGCTTGGGTTTGTCTTACAGGTATTTAAGTAAAGTTAATAGAGGTGAAATCTCTTTGTCTGCTTTATCTAAAGACAGGAAATTTAAACAAGAAACTGGAGAGGAGTCCACAAGGTGGAAAGGAAGTTGGTCTCAAACTTCAAACATTAACAATAAAATATTTTCGGAAGTAAAATACGAAGATGCCAGCGACGAATTCTACTTTAGAGACATTAATGATGACTTGATTGGCAACTCTAGAAAAGACTATCTACAACGCGATGTAAATATTTGGTGGAACACTCCCAAAGTAAAACTTGGTCTTTCCTTAAAAGAATCTCAATCTTTGAATCCATTTTCAGTTGAAGGTTATAAATCTATTCCCGTCATAAGCTTAAGTACTTTCAAAAAAAGAAATGACTTTTTATTTATATTTTCTTCAGATTATGGAGTCTTTGAACAGAGCGGAGTAAATAAACTTTTTCAGAACCCAAAAAGGATAAAGCGTTCATCATTTAAACCTGAACTGCGATACAAGAAGAATTTTAATAGCTCTGATTTCACTCTATCTTTAGGCTCTGAAGAAACCATCTATCGTGTTAATAATAATAAAATAGAGAGATCAACGCCTTGGTTGGAATTTGAATACAAGGTTTTCTTAGAAAAGAACAATAAAGAATTTTACAGCCTTCTCACGCCAGTTTTTAAATACATAAACATAAAAGAAAATAGTCATACAAATAACCCGCAAATAGACACTAGGTATCGAAGTCAAAGTTTTCAAAACCTTTATAAAAGAAATTGGTTTTCAGGCGGAGATTTGATAACAAATCAGAACAGAGTAATTATAGGCTTAGAACACCTAACATCTTATAAAAAAGATGGTTCTAGCAATTATTTTTCCTTAGGCAAGGCCTTTCTAAGGGAGGATAGTAAACCCTTAAGCCTTCCAAATGACGTCAACGGCTCAGCACTTGTTGGGGAATTTAAGTCTTTCCTTAATCATAAAACTTGGTTATCAGGAATGATGGAATGGAACAACAATAAAAATCAGATAAATTCTGGATTTATCGATATAACTCATGAGTCTGATACAGGATTCAGCTTAAACATACGATCCTCCTTTAGAAGAAACTTCTCGGCAGCTAACTTAGTTCCTTGGGCAGATCGCAATGAACCCATGAAGCACATTGAGATATCTTCTCAGTGGCCCTTGTTTGAGAGTCTTACTGTCTTTACAAAACTTAAAAAAGACCTAGAGAGGTCATCATCGTCAGATATCTTATATGGGTTTCAATATTCAAATTGTTGCCTTAAAGCAGGTCTCATGAAGAGAAAATGGAAAGAACAAGATTTCTTCTCATGGCAAATGGATTACTCAGATCCTTTCTCAGCTTTATCTAACGGCTATGACCCTATAAAAGAAAGAGATAATATTTATATATTTTTTGAATTTAAACAATTAGGTAGATTGGGAAAAGAAATCTCTGATGTAATCTCTTCAACTTTATTAGAATAATTGCATCGTTATCAAACAAAGAAGACAATACGAACTTATATATGAAATACAAATTAATTAAATTCCAAAAAATCTATCAAGGGTGCGCCTTATTTCTAACTGTGCTCCTTTTCTCAGTGCAAGCGCATGCCAAGATAGAGTTATTGGATAGAGTGATAGCTGTTGTTGATTCTGGGGTCGTCATGGAATCTGAGTTGAATAAGAGGGTAAAAGAAATTGTTGATAGATTGCGACAGACTGATACTGAACTACCCCCTCTGAGTGTTTTAGAAGAGCAAGTTCTTGAAAGGTTAATTACAGAAGAAATTCAAATGCAGATTGCAGAAAGAGCAGGAATTAAAATAAGTGACACTGAATTGAATAAAACATTGTTAGGCATAGCATCTCAAAATTCACTCAGCTTAGAAGAATTTAGGACTGACATAGAGGGTCAAGGTGCCTCGTACCGTGATTTTAGAGATACGGTAAGAAAAGAAATGATTATTCAACGAGTACAAAGAGGCAAGGTTGGAGGAAGAGTAGAGATATCAGAGCAAGAGCTAGAAAATTTTATAAATTCTGAGGAAGGTAGAACAAAACTAGCTGAGGAATATAACGTACAGCAGATTTTGATTTCTATTCCGAGTAAAGCTAATGAAGATCAGGTCGGGAAGGCAAAAAATCAAGCATTAGATATTCTCTTGAGAATTAGAGCTGGAGAAGATTTTAGTAAGCTTGCTACAACTTATTCATCCGGACAAAACGCTTTGGAGGGGGGATATCTTGGCTGGAGAAAGGAAACAGAGCTGCCTTCACTTTTTGCTAATGAAGTTTCAAACTTAAAAGTTGGTCAGACTTCTGAACCTTTAAGAAGCGGCGCAGGATTTCATTTAATTCACCTAGCAGAAAAAAGAGGCAACACAGTTAAATTTGAAGACCAGACCCTTGCAAGACATATTCTTGTGCAAAGTTCAGAAATTAGAACCGAGACTCAAACCAAACTGCTTATCGAAGATATTGCAGGCAGATTAAAGGCAGGCGAAGATTTTAAACAACTGGCCAGACAGTTTTCTGAAGACCCTGGTTCAAAAATGGATGGTGGAGAGCTCGGATGGAACAAAGAAGGAGATTATGACGCTGCTTTTGAAGAGGTATTGAATAAAACAGCTATTGGCGAAATATCAGAACCTTTGAAATCTTCTTTTGGATGGCACATCATCGAAGTGCTTGATAGGAGAAATGAAGACGTTAGCAGTGAAGAGCAAAAGAATAGAGCCTACCAAATAATTTATAAACGAAAGTTTGAGCAGGAGCTGCAAAGCACACTCGTTGAATTAAGAGCTGAGGCTTATGTTGATATAAAACTGGAGTCATGACGAAATTAGCTGTCTCCTCTGGAGACCCAGCTGGCATTGGTCCAGATATTTGCATCAAAGCCTTTGGAACTAAAACTAAATTAAAGTACTCACCAGTAATTTTTGGTGATCCTGTTTTATTTAAAGAAAGAGCAAAGATTTTAGGTCAAAAGATAGATTTGCAGATTTATCAAGGCGAGAACGAAAAATATTTATCTAATGACTGTCTTTGGATCAAACCTCACAATTTAAAACAACCTATCAAGCCAGGTGAACCTGACTCTGCTTATGCAGGCTATCTAATGGATCTTTTTGAAGATGCAATTGAAAGAACTATATCGAACGAATTTGATGGCCTAGTAACGGGGCCTATTAATAAAGAGTTAATGAATAAAGGAGGAGCTCCCTTTCAAGGTCACACAGAAGTACTGGCAAGAGTCTCAAAAACTCAAAAAGTGCTAATGATGCTTGCAAGCAAAGACCTGAGAGTTGCACTTGCAACCACGCACATATCTATAGCTGAAGTTCCTAAAATGATTACACGCGACAATCTCCTAAATTGCCTAACGATATTAAGGGATGATTTAAGAACTAAATGGAACATAAAGAATCCATGTATAAAGGTTCTTGGTCTTAACCCACATGCTGGCGATGGAGGTTTTATTGGTAAAGAAGATCAAGAAATTATAGCGCCCCTTGTTTCTGATCTTAATCAAAAGGACTTCAATATAATTGGTCCCGTGTCTGCTGATACGGCATTTATTAAGAAATATGACAAGCAAAAAGTAGATGCAATTTTAGCTATGTTTCACGATCAAGGCTTACCAGTCATAAAAACTTTAGGGTTTGGGAAATTAGTAAACATAACCCTTGGATTGCCCTTTATCAGAACATCCGTGGACCATGGTACTGCCTATGATATGGCAGGAAGCGATCAGGTTGATGAGAGCAGCATGCTTGAAGCAGCAAACCTTGCAGCCTTGATAACAAGTTATCAATAAAGTGTATAAAGCAAAGAAAAACTTAGGACAAAACTTCCTGGAAGATCAGTCTGTACTTCAAGAAATAATTGATTCCATTAAACCTCAAATTGAAAACGATTTTCTAGAAATTGGCCCTGGAAAGGGCTCTTTAACCGAATTAATTTTAGGAAAAGTAAATACGTTAAACGTTGTAGAGTTGGATAGGGATTTAATTTTAGGATTAAAATTGATGGCTCAGAAAGTTCATAATTTATCTATTCATAATGAGAATATTTTAGATTTTAAGATTGATGAAACTCTTAAACCTAAAAAAAAATTAAGGGTAATTGGTAACTTGCCGTATAACATTTCATCTTCCATTATGCTCTGGAGTTTCCGCAATCAAAATAAGTTTGAAGATATGCATTATATGTTTCAGAAAGAATTTGGCCAAAGATTGTCTTCAGATACAAAAAGTAAAAGCTATGGCAGGCTCAGTGTTTTAACTCAATACATGACTAAAGTATCAAGCCTCTTTGTGGTAAGCCCAGAAAGCTTTAAACCTGCTCCTGCTGTAGAGAGTATATTTATAAAATTAACTCCAATCCCTGGAAGAGATTTAAACTCTCCTGTTGCAAAGAAACTTCAAGAAGTTACTCAAATAGCATTTTCTAAAAGAAGAAAGATGCTCAGCAAATCCTACAAAGACATTTTAGGAAAAGAAGACTTTGAATACCTTAATATTGAGTCTTCTCTAAGGCCTGAAGATTTAACAGTAGAAGAATTCCTTAAGATATCCAATTTACTGATTAAAACTTGAAATGGCTAATTACGCGATAGGAGATATTCAAGGCTGTTATCAAGAACTTATCCTGCTTTTAGATAAGATTAATTTTGATACTTCTAAAGATAGACTCTGGCTTTGTGGAGATTTAGTCAACAGGGGGCCTGACTCCTTAGAGTGCATAGAATTCTTATACTCTATCAAAGAAAATTGTTTAATAACGCTGGGCAACCACGATCTTCACTTAATAGCTTTAGCTGAAGGTGTAATGGAACCCAATGAAACAGATACCTTAGATAAGCTCCTTAGAGCCCATAATATTAACCTTTACATAGACTGGCTAAAGCAGCTGCCTTTGATTCAAAGCGACACTATTGCTACTCAAGGTGTGAAAAAAAAATACATAATGACCCACGCTGGGATACCTCCCCATTGGTCCTTTGAAGAAGCTAACCAGCACTCAATGGAGATAACAAATAGCCTTCGTTCATCAACCTACTGCAAACACTTTTTAAAAATTATGTATGGAAATAAACCCTCTTTAGAGAGTAAAAATTTATCAAAAGATGAGTGTCTTAGATTATATACAAACTATTTTACTCGTATGAGATTCTGTAATGAGCATGGTGAAATTGAATTAATGCATAAAGGCAGTCCTGCAGATTCTCCAAAAGGTTTTAAGCCTTGGTTCAGACATAAATTAACAATCATGGAAGAGTCAACTCATCTGTTATTTGGTCATTGGGCCGCTTTAGAAGGAATAACGGGAGTTGATAATATAACAGCCCTTGATACAGGGTGTGTTTGGGGCAAGAAATTAACTGCAATAAATCTAGAAGATGGTCGAGTCTTCAGTTGCAATCGGTTAAATTAAGTAAATGAAAATCTATTTAGTAGGTGGAGCGGTTAGAGACTCGTTACTTAAAATTCCTTTTGAAGAGAAAGATTGGGTTGTTGTGGGATCTTCACCGGAAGAATTATCTGAACAAGGTTATATGCCCGTGGGCAGTCAGTTCCCTGTTTTTCTTCACCCAACAACCAAAGAAGAGTATGCATTGGCTAGAACAGAAAGGAAATCTGGTAAAGGGCATAAAGGTTTCATTTTTCATACAGACCCAAGCGTAACGCTCGAAGAAGATCTTATAAGAAGAGACATAACTATTAACGCAATTGCTCAAGATTCAGATGGGAACCTCATAGACCCGTATGAAGGGAGAAAAGACATAAATGATAGAAAAATTAGAAAGGTATCTGATGCCTTCAAAGAAGACCCACTAAGAGTTTATAGGATCTGCAGATTCGAAGCAAAATTGCACCATTTAGGCTTTACCATTGAAGAGGAAACTTTAAGTTCCATGAAAGAGATAGTGCTTTCAGGAGAATTAGAAACTTTGCCGAAAGAGAGAATATGGATGGAAACCATCAAAGCCCTTAATTGCGAGAGTCCGGACAAATATTTTAAAACATTAAGAACTTGTGGGGCCCTCAAGACTCTTATAAAAGAGGACTCCCTTAACATAGAGTCTTTGGCTGTAATAAAAAATAAAACTATAAACCCCGAAATGAGATGGGCTGCACTTTTAAGCAATACCAAGCAAATAAAAGATGTAAACAACGAATTCAATGCGCCTAAAACTTTTATGCAGCTTTCAGAAGTCTTAAGACACTTCACTCTTTTTATGTCCAAGGTAGATTTCAGTCCTGAAAAAATATTAAGCCTTCTTCAAACTACTGATGCCTTTAGAAGACCAGAAAGGTTTATGACTGCTATTGATGCTTTCAAGTTAATTAAAGACTCGAAAGGAACAATCAATTGGAGTGATCTTTTATCAAATTTAAGTTCCGTGCGACCTTCTACAAACACCAAAAAAGGGAATGAAATTGCTCAAGATCTTAAAGAAAAGAGACTGGAAGCAATCAATAAATTCATACAATAAAAATGAGAAAAAAAACCGTATTTATTACCGGTGGAGCAAAGAGAATCGGCGCCTCAATGGTAAATTATTTTCACGAACAAAATTACAAAGTTATTTTCCACTACAATCATTCCAAGAAGGAAGCAGAAAAACTCTCCTTAGAGCTTAATGTAAAAGAAGCAGGTTCTTGCTATGCCATACAAGCAGATTTTGCTTCAAAAGAATCGATAGACTCTACTGTTGCTGAATTTTATAAAGTATCGAAAGAGATTGATGTCTTAATAAATAATGCTTCAAGTTTTTACCCTACTCCGCTTGAAAATGCTACTGAAGAAGAATGGATCAATTTATTAAACACCAATACAACTACGCCGCTGTTCCTAATAAAAGGCTTTCAGGAAGGCCTTACTAAGAACAAGGGCTGTGTTATAAATATTTCAGACTCTTTAGCGCCAAGAGGGATAAAAAACTTCAGTCTGTACTCCGGAGCAAAAGGAGCCCTTGAAGCCCTAACAAAATCTCTTGCAAAAGAACTGGCTCCTGCTGTAAGAATTAATGCCGTAGCTCCTGGTATTATTTTATGGCCTGAAAATGGAGAAATTGACGATGAAGAAAAAGAAAAAATCCTTAAGAATGTGGATCTTGGAAGAGCGGGAGATCCCATTGATGTATCTTCTGCGGTTTATTTCTTAACTCAAGCAAATTACATTACCGGACAAACTTTAAGAGTGGACGGTGGACGGTCATAAAAAATCTTATAAATTTAATAGACTTTAATTATTTACTTTTGAACTTCTTTTATCTATCTTCAATGATTCAAAATAAGGATAAACATGGAATTAGATGATGAAAATATAGGTACGATGCCAGTCTTGGAACGACATGTATTTAATATTTCTGCATTGGAAGATTATATGAATTCTAATGTTGACGGCTTTAAAGGCCCTATAAAGGTCGAGGAATTTAAAGGGGGTCAATCAAATCCAACCTACAAGATCACAAGCCAAAACCAAGCCTACGTATTAAGAAGAAAACCTCCGGGAAAATTATTAAAGTCGGCGCATGCCGTTGATCGAGAATACAAGGTTATCACTGCACTTAACGAGACTGATGTACCGGTGCCTAAAAGCTATGCTCTCTGTGAAGATGAAGATATTATTGGTACGCCTTTTTATATTATGGAATTTAAAGACGGAAGGGTTTTATGGGACCCTGCTATGGAGGAATCAGACTTTGAAGAAGCTAAAGGTGTTTATCTCTCTATGAATGCATCTATAGCAAAACTTCACTCCGTTAATTATGAGGAAGTAGGACTCGAAGATTTTGGAAAACCCGGGAATTACGTCGGAAGACAGGTTTCTAGATGGTCTAAACAATACATTGATTCAGAAACTGAGAATATCGAATCAATGAACAATTTAATAAAATGGCTACCTGAAAACCTACCTAAAGAAAAACAAACAAGTATTGTTCATGGTGATTATAGTTTGAGTAACGTTATGGTTGGAGCAAGGGACCCAAATGTAATAGCTATATTAGATTGGGAATTATCCACTCTTGGAGACCCTTGCGCTGATTTTAACTACCATTGTCTGCAATACACCTTGAACCCCAAAATGGCAGATGCTAGTTATTGCAAAGAAAAAGGCATACCGGTCATCCAAGACTACGTAAAGATCTACAGTGATAATATTGGCATAGACTTAGCGGAAGAATGGGACTTATATACGGCCTATAATCTTTTTAAGCTGGCTGGCATTTTACAAGGGATAATGGGGAGAGTAAGAGACGGAACTGCAGCGAGCAAGCAGGCAGCTGAAAGAGCCAGTGGAGCAAGAGGATTAGCTGATTCTGGATGGGAATTAATTGAGAAGAATTTTAAATAGGAGAAAAAATGGCAGTAGATAAATTTTTAATTGAAGCTAGTCACATAATGATGTTTGCAAGATCCGTCGGTGACAGCAATCCAATTTATCATGATGAAGAATATGCAAAAAGTTCAGAACTGGGAGGTATTATTCCTCCTCCAACTTTTGCTCAATCAAGTGCACAATTTGATCCTGAATATTTCTTAAGACCTAAAGTTGGAGGTGATGGATGGTTTGGATCGGGTAAAGAGGCCACAGGAAGCAAGCCCTCTTCTGGTTCTGGAGGCGGAGGTGGAGCTGCTATGGGTTTACACGCAGAACAACACTTTGAGTACCACCTACCCGTCAAAGCTGGTGACACGTTAAGCGCCACTACAAAACCAGGTAAAGCTTGGGAAAAAGAAAGTAAAAGAGCTGGGAAGCTTAAATTCAGTGAAAGCGTTACTGAGTACAGAAATCAAAATGGTGAATTAGTAATCACAGCTACTGGAGTCGGTGTTCAAACTGAAAGAGCTGTGGATAGTTAGGAGTATTAAATGTTAAAAGAAAACGAAATAAATATAGGTGACACCCATACAGCCACGCTAGTTGAAGATCTTAAAAGAACCCAAATAGTTCAATATGCAGGAGCATCTGGAGACTACAATCCGCTACATACGGATGAAATCTTTACAACACAAGTGGCAGGATACCCAAGTGTTTTTGCTCATGGCATGCTATCAATGGGACTTACCGGAACAATGCTAACGGACTATGTAGGAGATGGCGCTTTAAAGAAATACGGAGTTAGGTTTACTAATCAAGTATGGCCAGGCGATACTCTTAAAAGCACCACCACAATAGTAGGTATTAGAGATCAAGACGGCGAGAGGGTTGTAGATCTTGAAGTGGTTACAACCAATCAAAATGAAGTCCCTGTTGTGACTGGAAATGCAACTGCAAAAATAGAATCCTAAATTAAATATCAGAGCTTTAAGCTCCACCAATAGGGGAAATTATGTCTGAGAAAGAAGATTCTGTAGTAGGCGGTCGTCACGCAAAAATAGCATTGGGACTGCTTGTCGTAGTCTACATCTTTAATTTTGTAGATCGACAAATCATATCAATTCTCGCGGAGGATATAAAAGCTGATCTTGGTATCTCGAACAGCGATATTGGGTTCTTATTCGGTACTGCCTTTGGAGTTTTTTACTCAGTTGTAGGTATTCCTATGGGGAAATTAGCTGATTCTTGGAATAGAAAGAATCTTATCAGTGCCGGCTTAGCTTTCTGGAGTTTAATGACTTTCTTATCTGGAACTGCGAAATCTTTCTTAAGCCTTTCCATATATCGCTTCGGTGTAGGTATAGGAGAGTCCACTGCAACACCTTCGGCTTACTCACTTTTATCTGATTACTTCTCTCCTAGAGTTCGGGCTACGGTCCTTTCCATTTACTCTAGCGGTCTCTATCTTGGTGCCGGAATTGGGTTATTTCTTGGGGGGTGGATTTTAGATACATGGAATTCTTCTTACCCGGATATCTCACAAGCTCCTTTTGGACTTAAAGGATGGCAAGCCGCCTTCATGGGAGTTGGCCTTCCAGGAGTATTTCTCTCTATTGTCACCTATTTTTTTATAAAAGAACCAATAAGAGGGTTAAGCGAAGATATTGTCACCGAGCCAAGCAAACATCCTTTCAAAGATACTTTTAAAGAGTTCATTGGGCTTACTCCTTTGTCTTTTATTGGATCGGAAAATGTAACCAAAGCCTTAATAACTAATTTTGTCATAGCATCAACAATTTTTATATTATGTTTTTCCCTTTATACCATTACAGGTGATTTCTTACAGTGGGTAGCTTGGGGAATCGGGGCCTATTTAGTATGTACTTGGATACAAAGCCTCAACCACAGAGACATTGTTGCTTTTACTTTAATGTTTAAGAGTAAGGCCATAGTTTATTCTTTTATCTCTTTTCCATGCATACCTTTTGTTGGATATGCTTACTCTGCTTTTACGCCATCCTTTTATATAAATTATCATGGCATGACGGCCTTAGAAATAGGGACTCTAGTTGGTCTTTTAACTGCAATAGGATCTTTTATTGGCGTTATTGGAGGTGGCTTTATCGGAGATAAACTTAGAGATAAGTATGTTGGAGGAAGGTTATACGTAATCTTTGTTGGAGGAGTTTTAATAACTGCCATAGGTTGCCTAGGAATGATTTATTCAGAATCTAGAAATATATCGATTGCCTTTAACTTTTTCTACCATATAGGAAGTGCGGTTTATGTGGGTTGTGCTGCAACAACGGTTACGAACTTAGTCCTTCCAAGAATGAGAGCAATGGCAGGAGCTTTCTTTATTTTAACCCTAAGCATGATTGGCTTGGCTCTAGGTCCTTACGCCCTAGGAAGAATAAGTGATCTATTTGAATCTCAAGGATATGCAGCAGGTGAAGCCATGCAGACCTCAATGGGATTAATACTTTTCATTCTAATTATTCCATCAATCACGCTATTTCTCGCCGTCAAGCACCTTAAAGCCGATGAAGAATCGGTTTTGGAAAGAGCACGAGCCCTAGGAGAGAATATTTAAAGGATGCTGCTGAGATAAAATTAGTTTTAATTATTCTCCTTTAATCTTCTTAAAAGTTCTAAAAACGTGACTTTAAGAATGGGGTGCTTAAGGTCTCCTGCTATCTCAGCTAGAGGTTCAAGCACAAAGCGACATTCTTGAATATCATTGCTGGGTATGGCGATCTCATCATCATCAATTATTAAGTCCCCGTATAAAATAATATCCAAATCCACAACCCTGCTAGACATTCCTTTTTGATCTTCCGTTCTTCCCATGTCTACTTCTATAGATTTTAAAACTCCCTTTAAAGCCATTGGCTTTATATCTGTATTAAAACCAACAACTGCATTTAAAAAATTATTTCCTCTAAACCCTTCCGATTTTGTTTCATAAGTTGTCGAATATTCGCATTCAAAGAGATCATTTAAATTAACCTTAACAAGTTCTAGGTTAATTTCTGGCTCTATATTGCTACCAATACTTACAAAAACTCTTTGCATCAGGGCCTTGTTATTGAGATCCCTACTGACTCAGAACCCCTCAATGCTCCAGGCTTGTTTAATGTAAGTACCAGCCTAGAAACAGGAAATTCTTTCAAAATAATCTTAGCAACCTTTTCTGCAAGACTCTCTACCAATTTAGCTTTCGAACCTTGAATATACGCTGAAACTCTCTTACCTACTTTTTTATAATCAAGTGCGTCTTTTATATCATCTGATCTTGCAGCTTTTTTGTTGTCAAAGTCCATTTCTATATCAACTGAGATTATTTGCTTGACCTCTCTTTCCCATTGAAATATTCCAATGATTGCCTCAACTTCTAAATTTTTTATATGAACTTTGTCCATTAATTACAGCTCCGATAAATTCCATTTTGGTCTAATTATTATATCGCTCGAAATATTTGTTTTATTTAATCTGTAGTGGCCGGTGATAGCTACCATTGCTCCATTGTCTGTGCATCTGTTTATGGGAGGGAAGAATATTTTATTACCTTTAAGACCTTCTATTAACCTTTTTCTAATGTATTTATTTGAAGCAACTCCCCCTCCTATTACTAGTTGATCTAGACCATTCTGCTCCATTGCCTTTTTAGATTTTAAAAATAGAGTGTCTGCTACTGCTTCCTGAAAAGAGGCGGCTAAGTCAGCCTTAAAAGTCTCCGATGGGTTTTCTTCATTTCTAACCGTATACAAGACTGCGGTTTTTAAACCACTAAAACTAAAATCAAGGTGTGGTTCTTTTGTCATTGGTCTGGGGAGGTTAAATGCATTGGGGTCTCCTTTGGTGGCTAGCTCTTCTATTTTGGGTCCTCCTGGATAACCCAAATCAAGTAATTTAGCCACTTTATCAAAAGCCTCTCCAACTGCATCATCTCTGCTTTGACCTAAAACTTCATATTCACCAAAATTATTAGCTCTAATAATTAAGCAGTGTCCCCCTGAAATTAGCAGCGTAAGGAAAGGGAAAGATGGTGCTGGATCTTCTAATAAATTAATTAATAAATGAGCTTCCATGTGATGTATGCCTACACAAGGAATGCCCCATCCAAGACTCAAGGCTTGTGCTAAAGCTGCTCCTGTTAATAAAGGTCCTCTCAGGCCTGGGCCAGCTGTATAAGCAATGCCATCAAGAGCATCTGCTTTAATACCTGACTCTTTTATCGTATCAGAGAGCAAAGGTATCAATTTTCTTACATGATCTCGTGAGGCGAGCTCTGGAACAACTCCACCGTAATCTGAATGCTTAGCAGCTTGACTGAATAGCTTCTCAGCTATGATCTGATTGGAGTTGCCATCATAAATAGCTATGCCAGTTTCATCACAAGATGTTTCTATACCTAATACTTTCATTTGATTATCTACTTAACATACATTCTGAGGACAAATAAAAAAAAAGAAAGGCTTTCCAAAATAAAAAGGCTTCTATAGAATTGCGCAACCCAAAGCGGTTAAAGTATATGCCATCAATAAAAATTAGACCTAACGAATCATTTGACATTGGACTCAGAAAGTTCAAACGTGCTGTAGAAAAAGCAGGAATTATTCCTGAAGTAAGGAAAAGAGAATTCTACGAAAAACCTACAGCAGTTTTAAAAAGAAAGAAGGCCGCTGCTGTTAAGAGAGAACAAAAAAATCATAAAAGCAACAAATTGGGACGCCCTCCTCGTTTCTAAGGTAATTATTTTAAATCTATGGCGGAAATAACACTTCTACCGCTAATTCAAGAGGCTGTAAAATCAGCCATGAGAAATCGTGATAAAGAAATTGTAACGACTCTTCGTATGGCTATTTCTGAATTAAAGAAAGAAGAAATAGATAATAAAGTAACCCTTGATGATCCTTTTGTAATTTCTATCCTCCAAAGGATGATTAAGCAAAGAAAAGATGCTGCTTCTCAATTCCAAGATGCCAGCCGACCAGAATTGGCTGAAAAAGAGAGAAATGAAATTACCATGCTGTCTGAGTTTCTACCAGAACAACTGTCTGAAGATGATCTTTTACAAATTGTTAAAGAAGAAATTATTAGTTCTGAGGCAAGCTCTATGCAAGATATCGGAAAGGTTATGGGCAGTTTAAAGCCTAAACTGCTAGGGCAAGCTGACATGTCAACGGTCAGTAAGCTCGTAAAAGATCAGCTTTCTTAATAATAACTAGTCTAAATTCAGATATCTGTCTCTTAAGCGAGTAGATCTCGACTCATTGGACATTAGCTTCCCAGAGATATAAATCTGCTCTGCAAAAGCAGAGATCTCAAGAGGATCTTTGCCCCAAATTATTAAATCAGCCTTGTATCCTATTTCGATCATGCCAATCTTTTTTAAACCAAAAACCTCAGCAACGTTGCTTGTTAAAGATTTAAGGGCTACATCCCAAGGCAACCCATATGAAACAGCTATTCCAGCAGCCTGTCGACTCAGGTAACTGTTATGGGTTTCATGAGAAGCTATTAGAATCTTCACTCCTGCTTTTTCAAGCAAGGACGCATTGTCTAATCTGGCACCCAATTGGTTAAAAGAGCTAGGGAGATTGTTAATTGGCTCAAGAATAACCGGTGTCTTTGTATTGGCTAATTGTTTTGCCACCATCCAAGCTTCCGAACCTCCCCTTATTATTAATCTAATATTTTTTTCTACAGAAAAATTAATTAAAAACAGGATATCAGATGCTCTGTCAGCCCTTACTATGAGAGGTATTTCTCTAGTAAGAACTCTTTTCAAAGCGGCAATATCTCTGCTGGAATAACTTGAAGAAGATGGCAGGCCTTTTTCATTACTCCAACTATCTGTTTCTATGACTCTAGAGGCTACGTCCAGACTGTCTTCAAGTAAAAGGATTTTAGCTGCCCTTGAATCTTCTCCGGAACTTATGCTGCTGAATAAAGCGATGTCCTGACTGATTAAACTTCCCTCTAAACTACTTGATAAAGAAAAAGCAGAAGCCAGTCCGGCATACAACCCTGAGCTGCTAGGTACAGAAAGGGCAGTTGTTATGCCTCCTCTGAGATTATAGGGAATTAAAGTTGAGTGAGGATTAAAAGCTGAAACAATACTCAGACCTGAGGAATATATTTTTGAGCTGTCATCTCTAGTCTCGGCTATAGCTCCAATCTCCACTATGCCAAGCTGAGAATAAGGAGCTATAAAACCAGGGGTAACAATTTTTCCATTTAAATCTTTTATGCGAGAAGCGCTGATGTTTAAATTCTTCCCTATTTTACTTATTTTTCCATCTTCTATATAAATATCAGTATTTTCTAGCACCCCTCCAGGGCCAGCCGTATAAACATTACCTCCTTTTAAGAGCAAATCTTCACCATTAACAGTAAAAGAAAAAATCATAGATAAAAGAAGAATTAATTTTTTCATAATCTATTTTCTTCTGGTTTTATAAGCCCCAATTCAAAATCCGTTGGTTTTGGCGTTGAAGGGTCTTCGTGATCATAGTGGACCAGGCCATCAATAAAAACTTTTTCTGTTTTTGCATAAACACTAAAAGGGTCTTGATCCCATATAACAATATCAGCCATTTTTCCAGGTTCCAAAGTTCCAACTTCTTCTAAAATTCCTAGAGCTTTTGCTGGGTTTTTTGTTATCCATTGAATAGCCCTAGATCTTGGAATATCAAACCCCGCCCTAACTCCAGCCGATCTAGCTTTTTCAGCTTCTTGATTTAATCGTTGAATGCCAATTGGTGAATCTGAATGAACTATTGCACAGCCCGTTGCATTATTAGCTTGATCAACAATTGCTACGTTTTCCCAAACCATATCGAAAGCTTCGTGTTTAAATCCCCACCAATCTGCCCACATAGCAGCACATACTCCATTTTTTGCCAATAGATCAGCAACTTTGTAAGCTTCTATAGCATGATGAAAAGTGGTTACCTTGTAATTAAATTCATTAGCAATATCAAGCATAACGGCCATCTCTTCACCTCTATAACAGTGGTTCTGAATTAGAATCTCGCCATCTAATACTCCTGCGAGAGTTTCAAGTTTTAGGTCCCTAGTAGCTCCTCGTTGCTCTTTATATTTCTCTGCCTGTATCCAGGCTTTTCTATACCCTGCAACATTGCCCATTCTGGTGGAGGGCTCTCTGTTTTTATTTCCATAGACTCTTTTAGGATTCTCGCCACAAGCCATCTTGAGCGTATAAGGGGCATTAGGAAATTTCATTCCTTGCATAGTCCTTGACCAGACATTCTTAAGAGTTACCCCTCTTCCTCCAAAAAGATTGGCTGAACCAGGAAGAACATGAAAAGTTGTTATTCCCCCTTTAAGAGCTAAAGGCATTTGAGTATCTTGAGTCCACACAGAATGCTCAGCCCAAACATGTGGTGTAACAGGATCTGTGGCTTCGTTACCGTCCGAACTTGACCTAAGACTTGGTGATGGGTAAACACCCATATGTGAATGGATGTCTATTATCCCAGGGGTCAACCATTTACCAGTTGCATCTATTAATCTCATGTCTTTTGGATAATTTAGATCAACTCCAACTAGTTTTATTTTATTATTGGATACCCAAATATCAGCTGAAGGGTAATCTTCTCCTGTTCCAGTTAAAATTCTAGCCCCTATTATTACAAAGTCTCCGCTATTATCAGGACTGTAGGTAGATTCATAATTCTTTGCTGAATCCGAATTAAAAGGATCGTCCGAACCACAAGAAATAAATAAAAAAGCAAGAACGATAACAAAATATTTCAACATTCTATCTAGCTTACGGAGAATCTAACTATCCATCAAGTCTTGTTTCTGCTGCCTTAAAAGCAGCTATTGTAGTTTGGTCTATCTCAATATTGACTAGACCATTTTTCTGAATAAGAGAAAGGTTAGTAGAAGAGAGAGTTTCCGGTATGAGAAAGACAGAAAAACCTTCTTGTGAAACTTTAGCCACAGTTAAGCTAGCACCGTTAACTGCTACGTAGCCTTTAAGAATAATGTATTTTCTCCACTCACTGGGGCAGATAATAATTAGCTCTGTTTCTCCTTCTTGATTTTCTAATATTGCTTCTCCAGTGCAAGAAACATGACCAGAAAGAATATGGCCGCCTACTTCATCACCAAATTTTAATGATCTCTCCAGGTTGACTAGATCTCTTAATTCTAAGGAATCTAGGTTTGTAATTCTCATGGTCTCTTTTATTACATCAAAAGAAATGCAATCCTCATCAAATTTAGTAACGGTCAAACAACATCCATTAACTGCAATGCTTGCTCCTCTTAACAGTCCAGAAGAGAATCCTTTCTGAACTTTAACCTCTAAAGAAAAACCTGATTCTGTTTCAAGAACAGAATTAACAATGCCTAATTCCTGAACAATTCCAGTAAACATTATTCAAAGTAATGTCGTTTAATTAAATCAGCTTGTTCTTGCAGATTTTCTTGTTCTAAAAAATTAGTCAGTCTTGAAATAGAAGCTATTGACCTGATTGGTATATTAAGTTCTCCCTCTAGGCTTTCTTTGACAGTTCCTGCATCTTTGTTTTTTTCTTCTCTATCTAAAGCCACCACAGCTGCTACAACTTTACCACCCGATTCATTAACCAGTTTTATTGCATTCCTCAAAGCGCTACCGGCAGTTAAAACGTCATCAACGACCAACACTCTCTTGTTTTCAACAGAGCCAATGAGAACTCCGCCTTCCCCGTGGTCCTTTTCTTCTTTTCTATCAAAACAAACTGGATAGGCTTTAGAGTTTTTTAAACCTAATTGAGTAGCAAGACTGGATGCTATAGGTATGCCTTTGTAAGCTGGTCCAAAAATTACCTCATAAGGTTCTTCTAGTTGCTCCACAACGTCTAAGTACATCAAAGAAAGTTCATGTAAAAAGCCACCTTCTAGCAATGCGGCAATATTAAAAAAATATGGGCTTTTTTTTCCGGATTTCAATGTAAAGTCACCAAATAGAAGAGCCTGCTCTTTAATAGCTAAAGAAAAAAAATTATTTTGTGTCTTATTCATCAACTTGATTGTAAAAAGATCTATTTGATAATCTATTTTAATTGTATTTAACCTACAATAAACTCCTTTTATTTAATATGAGCAAACTATTTGTAATTTCAGCACCTTCCGGAGCAGGAAAAACCACCTTAATTAAATCCTTACTTGAGAATTCATCAAGGAATCTTAGGCTTGGTATTTCATGCACGACGAGGTCAAAAAGGAAAAATGAAATAAACGGTGAATCCTATTTTTTCAAAACGAAAACAGAATTTGCTGAAATGGTTAAAAATGGAGACCTCTTAGAATCTGCAGAAGTTTTCGGTAATCTTTATGGAACACCAAAAAAATGGGTACAAGAACAACTCAGCCAAGATGTAGATATTATCCTAGAGTTGGATTGGCAGGGTGCAAAACAGATGAAAGAGAATTATCCAGATGCTGTTTTAATATTTATTTTACCTCCTTCTCTTAAAGCCCTACAAGAAAGGCTAAATAAAAGAAATCAAGATTCAGAAGGTGATATAGAAAAGAGGCTTGCTCAAGCTAAGATAGAAATAACAAATGGCAGCTCCTTTGACCAGGTCATCATTAATGACAATTTTGAATTAGCCATAAATGATTTAAACTTAATTATTCACCTTAATAAGAAAATTCCTCAAGAAAGACAAGATCTGGTTAAAAACTCTTTAAGCCAATTGCTGGATCAATAGAGTGCTATCGAGTAGAATGCGCAACCCTTAATCAACGATATAGAGATATGGCAAGAATTACAGTAGAGGATGCTTTAGAAAAAGTATCTACTAGATACGAACTAATTATTCTAGCTTCCAAAAGAGCTAGGCAGCTCGCAACTGGTGGCAGAAGAGCCACTCTGGAGTGGGATGATGACAAACCTACTGTTATGGCTTTAAGAGAAATAGAAGCCGGTACTGTCACTGTAGAAAACATCAATGACCTTAAAGTTGATATTGCTGACCTAGAACAAGAATTTTCTGAAGAATTATCAGCTGAAGATTTCCCTAAAAGATAATTTCCTTCCCTTTTATTAGCCAATAGGCTCAAAAATAGAGATACTCTATTTATATTTTTGAATAACTATGGACTCAATAAGCGCATTATCAAAAAAACTTTCCGATTACTTGGAACCGAAACAGGTTGAACAAGTGCAGAGGGCTTATAAATTAGCTTGTGAAGCCCACTCGGGTCAGTTCCGATCAAGCGGAGATCCCTACGTTAGTCACCCAATTGCTGTAGCTAGTATTTTAGGTTCATTTAGAATGGATGAAGATAGCCTTTCAGCTGCGATGTTACATGATGTAATAGAAGACTCAGGTATTCCAAAAAGTCTTATTGAAAAAAAATTCAATAAGGACGTTGCTAATCTGGTCGATGGAGTAAGCAAACTTGATCAACTAAAAATTTCTACTCAAACTGAAGCTCAAGCTGAGAATTTCCAAAAAATGGTACTTGCTATGGCTAAAGACATTAGAGTTATTGTCGTTAAGCTTGCAGACAGACTGCACAATATGCGTACCTTGTTTTATTTAGACAGAGAAAAACAATTAAGAATAGCTAAGGAAACGTTGGAAATTTATTCTCCTATAGCACATCGAATAGGAATGAATAGTGTATATAGAGAGCTTGAAGATTTAGCTTTTCAAACAATTTACCCTACTAGACATGAGCGACTTACCTCTGCAATAAAAAAGAACAGGGGTAGCCAAAATAAAGTTATTAAAAAGATGCAAAAAGACCTCGAAAAAAGACTCCATCAGGGTGGCTTGCCTGCTTTGATTGAAGGACGAGAAAAACACGTTTACAGCATTTATCGAAAAATGAAGGAAAGAAAAAGATCTTTTGATGAAATCATGGATGTTTTTGCTCTAAAAATTATCGTAGATACACCAGCAAATTGTTATAAAGCACTTGGTCTAGTTCATGGCATTTACAAACCTGTGGATGGCAGGTTTAAAGACTACATTGCCCTGCCTAAATCTAATGGTTATCAATCTATCCACACTGGAGTCGTAGGAATTGAAGGGCTTTCAGTAGAAATCCAATTAAAAACTCAAGAAATGGATGATATGGCAGAAAATGGCATTGCGTCTCACTGGCTCTATAAATCAGGCAATAAATCCGATACTAGCCCTCAAGTAAAAGCAAGAAGATGGGTTGCAAACCTATTAGAGATGAGCGAAAGTTATGATTCATCTAAAGAATTCATAGAATCGGTAAAAACCGATATATTTCCTGACGAGATCTATGTTTTTACCCCTCAAGGAAAGATCATGGAAATGTCTGCAGGCTCAACAGCTATAGATTTTGCCTACGCCGTGCATACAGATATAGGTCATCATTGCAGAGCTTGCAGAATTAATAGAAAACTTGCTCCTTTAAGTGTCCCCTTAGAAAGCGGCCAGACTATAGAAATACTCCGAGACCCTCTACCTCAAACTTCACCTGCTTGGCTAAATTTTGCTGTTACCCCTAGAGCAAGAAACAGCATTAGACATTATCTGAGTAATTTAAAAACTTCAGAAGCAAAGAAATTTGGAAAAAAACTATTAGATCAATCTCTTCAATCAATGAGTATAAGGTTAAGGGATTTAGATAAAGATGATCTAAGAAGTGCCCTGGATAGTCTTGGAGTAAGAAGTTTAAATAAACTTCTAGAAGAAATCGGATTAGGAAAAAGAGTAGGCAATATCGTAGCCATGCAAATATCCAACTCTTTAAACCAGACAGGAAATAAGAAGTCAAAAGATGTCGTTCCTCTTGAAATTACTGGCTCAGAAGGACTGATAGTTAACTTTGCGATTTGTTGTAAGCCCATACCTGGCGACTCAGTTATAGGTCATTTTACAGCTGAAAGAGGCCTAGTTGTTCACCAAGAACGATGCAAAAATATTTTAGCAGTGAGAGAAGATCCAACGCAGTGCTTCCCTCTCAATTGGCATCAAGAATTAAGTAGAACTTTCTCAGTTGAGATAAAGATAATCGCTAATGACGAACCGGGACTTCTGGCTAATATAGCATCATCTATTGCCCAAGCAGGTACTGATATCTCTTCTATAAAGACTCATGAACCAGAATCAGGAATCTATGAATTTAATCTTGACCTGCAAGTCTCTGACAGACTGCACTTATCGAAAGTAATTAGAAGACTGAAGACTCTTAAGGCAATAATATCGGTAAATCGAATACATGATCAAGAAATGCGAAAAATAAAAACCCTTCATTAGAATTATGAAACAAAAAATTGAAACTCCAGAAGCTCCGAGCGCTATAGGACCGTACTCTCAAGCAATTAAAGTGGGTGATAGTATTTTTCTTTCGGGACAAATACCTCTAGACCCAGCAACAATGAAGCTGGTTGAAGGTGAAGAGAATCAAATAAGAAGGGTATTTGATAATATTCAAGCCGTTTGTAAGGCAGCTGATTGCAGTCTTAACGATATTGTAAAACTAAATGTTTCTCTAAAAGATTTGTCGATATTCGGCAAAGTAAATGAAATCATGCTGGATTACTTTGAAGAACCCTACCCAGCACGCGCTGCTCTTCAAGTCGCTAGATTGCCTCTAGACTCATTGATAGAAGTGGAAGCAATTATTATCAAGGAAAAAGACTAGTACTGATCCATGCCTGAAGGCAACACCACCGCACATCACGTTAAGGAACTTAAAGGAGTAGGGCCAAAAGTATCTGAATCTCTTTCTTTATTGGGCATTAAAACCGTACAAGATGCTGTTTTTCATCTTCCTTATCGTTATGAAGACAGGACCAAGCTTACTGCTCTAGGAGAAGCGCCGTATGAAATTCCTCTTCTCATAGAAGGAGAGATAATAAAATCAACGGTTGTTTTCAGAGGGAGACGAATGTTATTCACTGAGATTTATGACGGAACTGGTCGACTAACAATGAGAATGTTCAATTTTGCCTTTGCGCAGCATAAAGCCCTTAAAAAGGGATCTAGAATACGATGCTACGGAACCATAAGGCACGGACCTTCTGGAAAAGAAATGATTCATCCTCAATACCAAGTATTTGAAAGAACGGATTCCGTAGAAGTGGATAAAAGTCTTACGCCTGTTTACGCATCTACTTCAAAGCTTCAACAAGGAAGGTTGAGAAAAATTATTTCTGGAGCCATTAGCTATTGTGAGGCGAATAACTTATTTAAAGAAGAAAGGACAAAAGAATCTGATGATGAATTTTCAGACATATTTCAAGCACTGAAGTTTATACACAATCCACCAGCAGATATAGATCTTAATGTCCTGTTAAGTGGGAATCATCCTGCTCAAAAGAAACTTATCAAAGAAGAACTTATTGCACACATGCTCTGTGCAGGAATACTTAAAAATGAGCTGGAAGGCAGAGAAGGTCCAATAATGCGAACCAAATCTTCTAAAGAAGGTCTATTTCTTAAATCCTTAGATTTCCAACTAACCAACGCACAAAATAGATGTTGGGACGAAATTTGTAATGATTTAACTGCTCAGTCTCCTATGCGCAGACTGCTTCAAGGGGATGTTGGTTCTGGTAAAACTCTAGTGGGTGCTTTAGCAGCACTTCATACCGCTGATAATGATTGGCAAACAGCTTTTATGTGCCCCACAGAGATACTAGCTGAACAACATCACCAGACTTTATCTGAGTGGTTTAGCCCTCTTGATCTAAAAGTTGCAATTCTCACTGGCTCTACCACAGCTTCTAAAAGAAAAAAGATAGTTTCAGAATTAGAAGAAGGTGTAATAGATATTCTTGTCGGCACTCATGCTCTTTTTCAAAAAGATGTAATCTTTAATAGGTTGGGCTTAACTATAATAGATGAACAGCACAGATTTGGAGTGCATCAAAGATTTTCTATGTTAGAAAAAGGAGGTTCAAAAAAACGCAGCCCTCACCAATTGATAATGACAGCCACTCCAATACCTAGAACTCTAGCAATGACTGTGTATGGCTCTCTGGAGACCTCCATTATTGATGAATTACCACCAGGCAGAAAACCGGTTACAACCTCTTCAAGGCCAAGCTCTATGAGAGACAAAGTAATGAAAAGAATTGAAGAAGTGTGTCTTGAAGGCCAAAGGGTCTATTGGGTATGTACCTTAATTGAAGAATCAGAAGAATTAGAAGCTCAGTCTGCAGAAGAACTGTTTTTAGATATCAAGAAGTCTGTCCCAAACATAAAAACTGGGCTAGTGCATGGCCGTCTTAAAAAGAAAGAAAAAGATAAAGTTATCAATGAATTCCGTGAGGGCGAGATACAGCTCTTAGTCTGTACTACGGTTATAGAGGTAGGTGTTGATGTACCGGAAGCAACATTAATGATTATTGAGAATCCTGAAAGATTAGGTCTATCACAGCTTCATCAACTAAGAGGCAGAGTGGGCAGAAAAGCAGACTCAGATTCACATTGCCTTTTGCTTTATAAAGATCCTCTAACTGCAATTGCGCAAGAGAGAATCAAAACCATGGAAGAAACTAATGATGGTTTTGTTATAGCAGAAAAGGACCTAGAGCTCAGAGGGTCAGGTGACATTTACGGAGTAAGACAATCTGGGCTTATGGACTTAAAAATAGCCGATCCTATACGAGACTCTGACTTATTAGAATTCGCCCAAGAAGAAGCTATAAGAATTGCCAAAACAGATGAACCATTTGCTAAAATTTTAGTGGACAGATGGGTAGGGACTAAAGTTGATTACTCTGAATCGTAATAACAACAAACTTTCTTAAAGGAGCCGGAAAACCTTCTATTGTTCTCTCGGGGTTGCCCTCCTCTAAAGCAGATTCAAAAGATCTGAAGGGCATCCATTGGGTAGCCCTTTGTTCTTCAACGGTAGTCATTACGGCTTCAGTAGAGTCAATAATTTCAAGACCCTGTTCAAGGATAATTTTTTCTAAACCTATCTCGTTATGGACTGACCACACATTCGGCATATTTGCATACCTGTCACTAGGAACAAGAACTTCTTTATAATCTTCAGGAGTTACTATGGTTTCGATAACAATTCTCCCTTCTTTTTTTAAGTGGGATGCTAACAATCTGAGGTGTTCTCCTGGATCTCTTTGATGGTATAAAAGACCCATGCTAAATATCACATCAAAATAAGGCTTATCTATCTCAATAGACTCCAGTCTCTCAGGTAACATTTGTATTTTCTTAGATTGAGCAAAGTTATTTATAGCCAGGAATTGAGAAAAATGGGTCAGATTGGGTTCTAGACATAAAACCTCTTTAGCGCCTAAGCCCAACATTCTAAATCCGTAATAACCATTACCCGAGCCAACGTCTAAAACCGTCTTATCATTCAGATCCACATTAAGCTCTAAGAAGCGATCCCATTTAAAATGAGAGCACCACTCGCTGTCAATAAACACATCATTAATCAAGAAAGGGCCCTTTCTCCAGGGAACTAGCTTCAACAACAAGTCTTTTGTTTCAACACTATCCTGAGGCGTCCAATCAAAATCAATTTTTACTTCCGAAGACATTTCTACTGTCTTATCCAAAGGGCTAGGCAATTCTAATAAGATTTTTTGCCAAAGCTCTATGCGTTTGTCTTTCTTAATTCCAAAGAAGTCCTTCTTGTAAGGGTCTAGGAGCTTCTGCCATTCAGGAGAAATAAAATTCATTACTTAATAAATAGATACGTAGCAAAATTTAAATTGGACATTAATTTCTCACCCCTACTAAACCCTACTCTATTCATTCTCTGAAAGTGCACTTCCTCTGTTTCGGTTACCATAACTCCTTCCAAGGAATCTCGTTTCGCAGCAATCTCCATTTTGGTGTAGCCATTCTTTTCTTTAAAGAGATGATGCAATAAAGATATATTCTTGGATTCTCTGTCGGATTGAAAATGCACCTTTTCAGAAATTAATAACCCCCCTCCTGGATTCAACCCTTTAAATATTTTTTCTATTAGGAGCGTTCTCTTATCGCGATCTAAGAATTGCAAAACGAAATTAATAACCACAACTGAGGCGTTGGTTATCTCAGATATGTTTATATCTTCTAGCTTTAATTCTAAACGCCCTTCGTCTACATAAGAGCTAAACAATTTATTACATTTTTCTATCATCGCTGCAGAATTATCTATGGAGATTACTTTTATATTCTTGTCATTAACGGAATCCAATAACACTTTTGTTGAAGCTCCCAACGAGCACCCTAAATCATAAACATATGAATTATCTCGAGAATACTGCCTTGAATAGTAATCTACTAAATTCACACTTGTCTTGTAACCAGGCACAGATCTATCAATCATATCCTCAAAGACTTCCGTGACTTCTTCGTTGAAAGAGAAAGGCAAACCGCTTAAATTACCTTCAATAAATATATCATCCTGTTTTCCCATAGAAGATAGTTTAAAATTTAACAAGAAATAATGCTTAATTACTTTATCAAATCTCCTGAAACACCCGATGAATGGGATGATTATTTTCTATTCAGGTGGGAAATGCTCAGGAAACCTCTTGGAATGTCTAAAGATTCTCTTGAAGATGATCAAGAAGGATCAAGCTTTCACCTAATCGCTTTGGATTGTCATAAGAAGATTGTTGGCTCTGGAAGAGTTCATTTCAATTCCAATGAAGAGGCTCAAATCAGATACATGGCTGTTAGTGAAGATCTAAAAAGAAAAGGTATAGGCTCAGAGATAGTACAGAAACTCGAAGAGCATGCAGGAAAGAGTGGAGCAAGGACGGTAATCCTAAATGCCAGAGAAGAAGCTATAGATTTTTATCTTTCATTGGATTATTTAGAAGGAGACCCGTACCAATCCGATACAGGTATTCCTCATATAACTATGAAAAAGATTCTATATTGACTATAAGAGTGGTGCTATAACCAAGCTCACGATTGCCATAACATTTATTAAAATGTTCATAGAAGGTCCAGAGGTATCTTTAAAGGGGTCTCCAACCGTATCTCCTACAACAGCAGCAGCATGAGCATCAGTTCCTTTGCCTCCAAGATTTCCTTTTTCAATATATTTTTTTGCATTGTCCCAAGCTCCGCCAGCATTTGCCATAAACAAAGCCATGAGAACACAGGAGAGTAATCCTCCAGCAAGCATTCCGCCTAGCGCTTCGGCTCCCAATGTAAGACCTATCAATGGGGGTGCACCTACTGCTATAACTCCAGGTAAAAGCATTTTCTTTAAAGCCGCTGTAGTTGCAATGTCCACGCATTTTTCTGTGTCCGGCTCCGCAGTTCCTTCTAACAAGCCAGGAATTTCTTTGAATTGCCTTCTGATTTCATTAATCATTTCAAAAGCAGCGTCGCCTACAGCCGTCATTGTTATTGAAGCGACTAAGAAAGGTATTGCACCTCCAATAAACATTCCTACAAGAACTATGGGTTCGGAAAGAAGCAACACCAGAGGCTCACCGCTTTCTGTAGGAACAGTGGCAACAAAAGCTGAAATGATTGCTAATGCCGCTAAAGCAGCCGCTCCAATTGCAAAACCTTTTCCTATTGCTGCAGTTGTATTTCCTTGCTCATCTAATTCATCTGTAATTTTTCTTGTTTCTGGGGGCATTCCTGCCATCTCAGCTATACCACCTGCATTATCTGCTACTGGTCCGTATGCATCTATTGCCATGGTTATACCTACAGTAGAAAGCATTCCTACAGCCGCTATACCAACACCATAGATACCTGATAGCTCTGTGGATAAATAAATTATTATGGCAATGATGCCTATTGGTAAAACAACGGATTGCATGCCAACAGACAGTCCTGTAATCATTACTGTTGCCGGTCCTGTTTGAGCTGACTCCGCTATTTTTACAACAGGAGTAGAGCCTGTGTAATATTCTGTAATTAGTCCAATTGCTATGCCTCCTACTGCGCCAGTCAAGACAGCTAGCCAGACGTTAATTTGTGCAACTACATGACCTGGTGCAATCGTGATTGCATCAGATAAAAGAGCATTTATTAGGAAATACGCTGCTGCAATAAAAACAATAGGAGCACCTATTGTTCCTGTTCTTAAAGCAGAGGCAGGAGAAAGACTTGAAAACACTCTTACTATAATAATTCCTATCATAGAGGCTATTAGTCCTATTGAAGCCAGGGCTAATGGTAAAAACATCATTGCTGATTTATCCGCTACAACTGTAAAAGTTCCTGCAATGGCAATGCAAGCAATCATAGATCCACAATAAGATTCAAAAATATCTGAACCCATACCGGCTATGTCTCCAACATTATCGCCAACGTTGTCTGCTATTACACCAGGGTTCCTAGGGTCATCTTCAGGAATACCTGCTTCTAGTTTTCCTACTAAATCTGCACCTACATCTGCACTCTTAGTAAAAATTCCTCCACCAATACGAGAAAACAAAGCAACTATAGAAGCACCCATACCAAAACCTTCAATGGAATGAGGGTGATCTGCACTAATAAAATAAAATAATCCGCCTAAACCTATTAAGCCTAATGAAGCTACACATAAGCCCATAATACTTCCACCATAGAATGCTATAGAAAGGGCTGTTTCGGAACCTGATTCCGAAGCTGCAGTAGCAGTTCTTACATTAGCTTTTGTCGCTGAATACATTCCAAGCCAACCAGCAATTGCAGATGAAAGAGCTCCTACAAAGACAGCTATGGCCGTATAAAGGCCCAGTCCTGAAATATAGACAATAGCTATTACTACAGCAGCAAAAGGCACCAAGTAGCTGTACTCCTTGCGCATGAATGTCATGGCTCCAGAGTGAATCTGATCGCCAATCTTAGTTACCGCTTCATTCCCTGCTGGATACCTACTAACAATTATGTAAATAGCTAACGCTACAAGCAATCCAAAAATACCTAGAAGTGGCGGCAAATATAAATACGATTCAATCATCTTCTGCTCCGTTTAGTAAATCTAACCTTATTAAAGGTTTTAAAGCGCGTGAGTCTACAAGAATAAGAAATTAAAGAAAACTAAATTTTTCTATCAAAAATCTCCTTATCAAACTCCCCTTCAGATTTTGCAACTACACAAGAAACCATTGAGTCTCCACAAACATTAACTACGGTTCTTGTCATGTCTAAAAGTCGATCCACACCAATGATTAAAGCAATACCTTCCACTGGCAATCCTACCTGCTCTAAAACCATCGCCAGCATAATTAAACCTACACCCGGAACTCCTGCAGTTCCTATGCTAGCTAGCGTTGCGGTCAGAATAACCATCAAATAATCTATGGTAGTAAGGTCAATATTATAAGCTTGGGCTATGAATACAGTTGCAATTCCTTGCATGATTGCAGTGCCATCCATATTTACAGTCGCCCCAAGAGGTACAGTAAAAGATCCAATTGAAGGATTTACTCCCAATTTAGTAGTAACAGTTCTTAAAGTTACTGGCATAGTTGCACTACTTGACGAGGTGCTGAAAGCAAATACAGATAACGATCTTAATTTACTAAAGAAAGTAAATGGATTTAATTTAGCAATGAGAGTGATAAACAATCCATAAGTTACCAGTGCATGAAATATGAGAACAAATAATAGCAAAAAGAAGTATTTACTTAGGTCGCCTATTACACCAATACCTTTTACAGCAAACAAAGTTAACAATAAAGAAAAGACTCCGTAAGGGGCTAACTCAATCAACATAGTAACTAGCTTTAAGATTACATCATTTAGTCTCTGAAAACTCTGCTGTAAAGGCTTTCCTGAATCACCTATGCCCTTCAGGGCAATACCAAATAACAAAGAAAAAACTATTATTTGTAGCATGTTACCCTCGGCCATAGCAGCAATAGGGTTAGTAGGAAAAATACTAACTATAACTTGTTTAAGAGAAGGGGGATCTGTAGCCACAAAAGCTTGCGGTAGAGCTAAATTAGCGCCTAACCCTGGCTCTATAAGCAAAGCAAAAAATAAGGCGAGTGAAATAGCTATAGCTGTAGTTACAAGATATAAAGATAAGGTTTTAATTGTGATGGTGCCTATTTGAGAAGATGAAGAGATTGATAAAACTCCACAAACCAAAGAAAAGAAAACCAAAGGAACAATAGCCAGCCTTAGGGAAGCAATGAAGATTTGCCCTACAATATCAAAAATTCCATTAGCTAAAAGGTCATATAAAATTAAATCGCCTGTCGAACCCAAAATACCTGAGTCGTGAGTTAGTTTGATTAAGGCACCACCTAAGATACCGCCTACCATTGCTAAAACTATTCTAGTTGTTAAAGTCATCTCTTAATCAATTTCAACCATTTCAAAATCTTCCTTACCCACGCCACAATCTGGACAAATCCAGTCTTCCGGTATGTCATCCCATTTTGTACCCGGTTCAATGCCATCTTCTGGCCAACCTTCAACTTCATCATATACCCATCCGCAGACGATACATTCCCATTTCTTCAATTTTCTCTCCTGCTTAATTAAAAAATAAATCATTCTAACTCAACTTTCTCATCAACCTAGATTAAAGTAGCGCCCCTTAATGAAAAAAAATGTAATTGAAAAACTGATAGGACTGTCCTATCTAATGAGATTTGATAAGCCTATTGGGACGCTTTTACTCCTTTGGCCAACATTAAGTGCTTTTTATATACTTACAGAGGGAAAGCCTGACCCCATTTTATTAGTAGTTTTTAGTCTCGGAGCCTTTTTGATGAGGTCAGCAGGATGTGTAATTAATGATTTTTTTGATCAAGATTTTGACGGAAAAGTTGAACGCACTAAAGAAAGACCTCTAGTTACTGGTGCTGTTTCTAAAAATGAAGCTCTAATCCTTTTTTGTGTTCTACTTGCTGCTTCTGCCTACCTGCTTACTTGGACCAATAAATTTACTTTTCTAATGGCTTGCTTGGGAGTATTTCTGACATCTTTCTACCCTTTAACTAAACGTTTCTTTTCTTTCCCTCAGGCCTTTTTAGGATTTGCGTTTTCTTGGGGAATTATCATGGTCTCTGCTGCTGAATTAAATTCACTTAATTTAGCGACTCTTCTTATTTTTTTAGCCTGTTTTTTCTGGATATTAGCTTACGATACAATCTATGCCATGTGCGATAAAGAGGATGATGCCTCTATAGGCATAAACTCTTCTGCCCTTGCCTTGGGTAATGGCGTAAAAGTATCTATATTTATTTTTCACATCCTATCTTTAATATTTTGGTGTTATGTTGGTTTATATGGAGGATTAGATACAATCTTCTTCTTTACTCTTTTTCTTTCATTTTTATTCGTTATTCGACAAATGCTTCTTATTAAAGATTACGACCGAAATAAATGTTTAAAAGCATTCAAAGATAATAATTGGATAGGCCTCTTAATCTTCATTGGTACTTTTCTTGGTTCTTAATTATGGAAGTCCATTTTTTAAAGAAAATCTCTGATATAGAAAAACAAGAATGGGATGCAGTTGTTGATTCAGACTACCCCTTTCTAGAATATAATTTCTTGAATACACTAGAAACATCAAAGTGTGTTTCTGAAGCAAGCGGATGGAGTCCCTTTCATTTAATTGTTAGAAATAAGATTGAAGTGACTGCCGTTATGCCTTTGTATGTAAAAACAGATTCACAAGGTGAATTTATTTTTGACTGGTCATGGGCAGATGCATATTACAGAAATGGTCTAAATTACTACCCTAAATTAGTCTCTTCTATACCTTTTACTCCAGCTGCAGGGCCAAGACTATCGATAAAACAAGGGTACAAAAGGGAAGAGATTGCTGAATTAGTCAATCAGGCCATAAAAAATATCAGCGATGAACTTGATATCTCCAGTATGCACATCTTATTACCTGAGGTTTCAGAACTAGAAGAATTCATTAAAGCTGACTTCAGTCTTAGGACAAGCTACTCGTTCCATTGGTTCAATAACGAATATGAAGTTTTTGATGATTTCTTGGACGACTTAACCTCTCGTCAGAGAAAGAATATAAAAAAGGAAAGACAAAAAATTGACGCTCAAGGAATAAAAATTGAGAGAGTTAGAGGTAAAGATATTTCAGAAGAAATGATTGTTTGCTTTTATAATTTCTATCAAGTGACCTACTTAAAGCGAGGTATGGGTGGCTACTTAAATCTTGAGTTTTTTAAAGACGTCATAAAACTAATGCCTGAATCTATTCTTTTGGTAATGGCAAAGAATTTAGAAGGGGATTATGTTGCTGCTGCTTTAAACTTTTATGATTCTAAAAAGCTATATGGGCGATATTGGGGCTGTCTAGTTGAATATGATTCTTTACATTTTGAGACTTGTTATTACCAAGGAATAGAGTTCTGTATAGAAAATAATTTATCAAGATTTGATCCCGGTGTTCAAGGAGAGCACAAAATTAAAAGGGGATTTTTACCGATAGAAACTTACTCAGCGCATTGGATAAAGGATAGGCGTTTTAAAGAAGCAATCGATGACTTTCTTCATAAAGAAACGACTAATATCAAGAACTATAATCAGCAGTGCACTTCACTACTACCATTTAAAAAGGATTTAATAAAAAAAATCTATGAACAAAATACAGAAGTTAAATAACAGGACTCTAGCTCTTGGAATAAACCACTTAAAAAAAGTGGACTCTGATTTTAAGACAATACTTAGAGATAGAGATGATCAAATAAATACTTTTAAAAAAACTGGAGGCTTTGAAGGTTTAATTAGTCTAATAGTTGAGCAACAATTATCTGTTGCATCCGCCAAAGCTATCTTTAGCAGAGTCAAACTTATCTGTGGTGATTTTGAAGCCACCACATTCCTTAGAATTAGCGAAGAGGAACTAAAAGCTACTGGCTTAAGTCGTCAAAAAGTTACTTATTGTAGAAATGTTGCTGAAGCGGTTGTTAACAAAACCTTAGATTTTAAAAAACTAGAAAAAATGGCAGATCAAGAGGTAGTTGCGAAACTGGTCCAAATAAAAGGTATAGGAGAGTGGACTGCGCAGTGCTATCTAATGGCTTGTATGAAACGACTGGATGCTTGGCCATCTGCAGATCTAGGACTAATTGTAGCCATTCAAAAAATTAAGAAGATCAAAGAGAGACCTAAAAGTTTGACAATTGAAAAAATAGCTGAACCCTGGAAACCCTATAGATCCATTGCTGCGTTATTATTGTGGTCAACTTATGATAAAGATTAACCAGCAAGCATATAACTTTAATTCTCAAAAGAAGAAAACGAGGCTAAATGACCTTATTAAACTTTATGAGATTAATTATCTTAAGATTAATAAAATACTTCCAAATATTTTAAATAATAATAATGCTAGCTTCAGTCTGCCTGAAGGAGAAAAGAGTTCTGTTGTTAACATTAATGTTTTTAACGAATCAAAATACACTTCTAAATTAATAGTTTGTCAGAGCAATTTTTCAATAAGCAGCATGGAAAATATGATCATGGAAGTCGCAATTTACCATGACCTCAGGATGGTAGAAGTTAGACGTTTTAATGGGAAACATCAATTCTGGTCAAGGAATGTCTTTCCTAATAAGAACATGCTCAGTAAGGATGAAAAATATCAATGGAATAAGTACCTATCAGAATGGCTGGGCTTTGTAACTAGAGAAGGTCTGAGCAACATAAGAATTAACTAATACAGCACTAATTTAGAGCATATGATCTATTGTAGTGCATTTTATTCTTATAATTTATATTTACGCACTTTATATGTCCATAAAGTGTTCAATTCTACTTTTTAACATGCTAATATCCGATTTTAAATAATTGAATGGAGATTTTAGAATGACTAAATATGAATATATATGGCTTGATGGATTTAAGCCAGAGCCATCCTTAAGGAGTAAGGTAAAAGTAACAGAAGGAGAAGCTCCTGACTGGTCTTTTGATGGCTCCTCAACTAAACAAGCAGAAGGCGGTAGCTCAGACTGCTTGCTCCTTCCTGTACAAATGTATGACAACCCAACTACAGACGGCGCCTTAGTCATGTGTCAAGTTCAAACTGGAGAACACGAAACCCATCCTTCTAATGAAAGAGCTGCTGCAGCTGAAATTGTTACGGATGAATGGTGGTTTGGTTTCGAACAAGAATATTTTTTTACGGATCTTGAAGGCGAGCCTCTTGGCTGGGACAAAGGTGTTCCGAGAGCACAAGGTGACTACTACTGCGGCGTAGGAAGCAATAATGTTGTTGGAAGAGAAATAGCTGATGCTCATTTAGATGCTTGTTTAGATGCTGGCATAGAGCTAACTGGAACCAATGCTGAGGTTGCTCTAGGCCAATGGGAATATCAATGCCTTGGAAAAGGTATTAAAGCTGGCGATGATTTATGGGTAAGCAGATACCTTTTACATAAAGTAGCTGAAGAATTTGGAGTGAGTGTGAACATTCATCCCAAACCAAAAACAGGAGACTGGAATGGTTCAGGCATGCACACCAACTTCTCTAATGAAGAAATGAGATCTTCTGGTACAGAAGAATTATTTACCTCAATGTGTGAAAAGCTTGGAAAAGTACATGCAGAAGGAATCGCTTCTTATGGGTCAGATAACGACATGAGACTCACCGGGTTGCATGAAACGCAAAGTATTGATCAGTTTTCTTTTGGAGTTAGTGACAGAGGAGCGAGTATAAGGATCCCTATTTATACTCTAGAGCATAATTGGAATGGTTATCTAGAAGACAGAAGACCTGCTTCTAATGCAGATCCTTATAAAATTATTGCTCATATTGTTGGTACTTTAACTGCTTAACTGAGATCACTCTAGATAAGCAGTTATGATATTCTGGGGGTCAATCAGCCCCCAGAAATAGCACCTTGAATCAATCAAACCATTTTCTATTAACAGAATTAACTACTGGGATACTGGTACTTGATTCTTCTCTTTCTATTAAGTTAATTAATACTTCTGCTGAATCTTTCTTAGATTCAAGTCTTAAATCAACAATAGGGAAAAAGATAACTGATCTATTTCACGAAGAACCCGATAGTCTTGAAAACTTTGAGAACTGTCTTGAGAAGAATAGAGATTTTAAAAAAATAGATGCCGTTTTGCATCTTCGTAAAGGAAGAACACTCATGTGTGATTATACTTTGCGCCCTTTTTCCAATGGAGAGTTTAAAGAATGTTTGATAATGGAGATTGTAGGAAAGGAGAATGCTTCTGAAATCAAAGAAAGGCATAGAATGAAAACTAATCAGGAAATTACCACTGAATTCATAAGAAGTATGGCTCATGAAATAAAAAATCCACTGAGCGGCATAAGAGGATCTGCACAACTATTAAATAATAAATTGCCAGATCAGAGCTTGAGAGAATACACCGATATTATTATTAAACAGACGGATAGACTGACCGCTCTCGTGGATAATATACTTGGGCCAAATAAAAAACCTTCTTTTAAAGTTCAGAATATTCATTATCCAATAGAAAATGTTATGGACTTAGAAAAAAATGAGATTAAAGACATTGAAATAAAGTATGAAAAAGATTTTGATCCAAGCATCCCAGACCTCTTAATAGACAGCTACTTAATAGAAAACAGTGTTTTAAATCTTATTAAGAATGCCAGAGAATCCTTGTCTAATTCAGAAACGTTAAGTCCAAAAATAAAAGTAAAGACAAGAGTGGTCCATCAAGGGTACATAGGAGAACTTAGGTTTACTACCCTCTGCAAAATATCGATCTCTGATAACGGACCAGGAATACCAGAAGAGATCAAAGACTCTATATTCTTTCCTATGATATCTGGGAAAGAACAGGGTTCTGGACTGGGTCTATCAATAACACAGGGAATTGTTTCTCAACACAACGGGGCGCTACAATTTAAAAGCAAACCAGGCGATACAGAATTTTCAATTATCATTCCTATTTCAGCTAATATGAATAAAAATGGCGGATTAAAAGAAGCACATGGCTGATAACATCTTAGTTTGGGTAGTAGATGATGATGAATCTATTAGATGGGTCTTAGAGAAAGGTCTCTCTGAACATAATATAGATGTGGAAGTTTTTGAATCAGCCCATAAAGTGGTTCTAAAGCTTGAGTTAGAAAACCCCGATTTGATATTAACTGATATAAAAATGCCAGGCACGAGTGGTATTGATTTACTGGATCAAGTTCAGAATTTAAGGCCCGAGATACCAGTAATTATTATGACTGCCCATTCTGATCTAGAAAGTGCTGTTGAATCATACGAACATGGAGCATGGGAATATTTACCCAAGCCTTTTGATATTGATGAAGCTGTAAAAATGATCAAGAGAGCAACCTTATTACCCTCACAACAGCTTGATAGCGAAAATGAAAATGAAAATGAAACAAAGGCCGAAATAGTTGGAGAAGCGCCTGCTATGCAAGAGGTCTTTAGGGCTATTGGTAAACTTTCAAACTCAAATTCTACTATTCTTCTTGTGGGTGAATCTGGAACTGGGAAGGAACTGGTAGCTAAGGCCCTATACCAACACAGTCCTAGAAAAGACAAGCCATTTATTGCACTCAACATGGCTGATATTCCCAAAGAACTTCTGGAGGCAGAGCTGTTCGGTCATGAAAGAGGAGCTTTTACAGGGGCAGATGAAAAAAGAATAGGGAGATTTGAACAGGCTAATGGGGGAACTTTATTTTTGGATGAAATTGGTGATATGCAACTGGAAACTCAAACTAGATTGCTAAGGGTTCTTTCAAACGGAGAATTTTACCGCGTAGGTGGGAGAGAACCCATAAGAGTAGACGTGAGGATCATTACAGCAACTCATCAAAATCTTGACGTGCATGTTAAAGAAGGAACCTTCAGGGAAGATTTGTTCCATAGACTGAATGTTATTAAACTTACTTTGCCTAATCTCAATGAGCGCAGGGAAGATATTCCAGAATTAGCTAAGCACTTCTTTAGGCTATCTTCTGAGGAACTTGGAGAAGAAAGAAAATACCTTTCGCAGGAAGTTGAGGATTATTTTTTAAGCCTTCCATGGCCTGGCAATGTCAGACAATTAGAAAATACTTGCCGCTGGTTAACAGTGATGTCTCCTACAAGAGAGATTCGTCTAGAAGATCTTTCTGATGATTTGATGTCTGAGGAAACAAATGGAACTGAATGGACCGACCTGCTAAATCTTTGGGTTGAGAATTCTTTAGCCAAGGGTGAAAACAATCTTTTAGAAAAAACCCTCCCAGACTTTGAAAAAACAATGATCAAAGCAACGCTAAGAAAAACAAAAGGAAAGAAAAAAGAAGCAGCCAATATTCTTGGATGGGGTAGAAATACTTTAACCAGGAAAATTAAAGAACTAGGTCTGGATAAATAGGTTTAATCTACTGCTTGATTAGAGGCAAACCTGCTTGCACCCATCCTTGTATCCCTCCGGAAAGGATATTTACGTTCTCAAACCCTTGCTTAATTAACCTTCCCCCAACAGCACTTGAAGAACTTCCGAGTTTACAAACTAGAACAATGTGATCTCTTTGATTTGCTTTAAAGAGTGAATTGTCTTTATCTACGCTATCTGGCTCTAGGTTAACTGCACCTGATATGGTGCCTAAATTAAATTCAACAGAAGTCCTCAGATCCACCACCAAAGCATTTTCTTTATTGATAATACGTGTTGCCTCAGAGGCATCTATTTTTTTTCCTCCTTTTCTACTCTCATAAATAATTAGGGCAGAGAGCAAAAAAAACAATAATAATACTGCTACGTAATTATCAACCAGAAAAATTAGAAATTTATCCATAATGGAGCGGGATTATATAGATTACTAAGTTAGAATAGTTGGTTATTACAAAATAATTATATCGTATGACTGCTTCTCTTGTTCTTATTAGACATGGCCAAAGTGAATGGAATGAAAAAAATCTTTTTACTGGCTGGAAAGATCCTGGTCTTACAACAAAAGGAGTGCAAGAAGCTGAATCGGCTGGTATTCAATTGAGAACTAAAGGTTTTAAATTTGATGTGATGTTTACTTCTGATCTTCAAAGAGCTCAAAGGACAGGAGAGATTATTCTTAAAGAATTAGGAGTTAGTAACCTGCCCGTGGTTAAAAATCAAGCCTTGAACGAAAGAGACTATGGTGATTTATCTGGCCTCAATAAAGATGAAGCCAGAGAAAAATGGGGTGACGACCAAGTTCATATTTGGCGACGATCTTTCGATACACCTCCGCCGGGAGGAGAAAGTTTAAAAAATACAGCTGAGAGAGTGCTGCCTTATTTTAAAAAAGAAATACTCCCGCAATTATTGGAAGGGAAAAATATCTTAATTGCTGCGCATGGTAACTCTCTGCGCTCCCTTGTTATGGAATTAGATCAACTCACTAAGGAGCAAGTTGTTAAATTAGAAATTGCTACAGGTGACCCTATTTATTATGAAATTGCATCGTCCGGAAAAGTAGTTAAGATATAAAGTTAATCACGAACAGGTATTTTAGCTGACCTTAGAGCTTCCTTAGCTTCTTTTATAGAATATTCAGAAAAATGGAAAATGCTAGCAGCCAGGACGGCTTCGGCGCCACCTTTCAGTATTCCATCGACTAAGTCTTGAAGAGATCCAACACCTCCTGAAGCAATTACAGGAAGATTAATGCTAGAAGAAACTGCTTTAGTTAATTGATTATCAAAACCTTCCTTGGTTCCATCGCGGTCCATGCTGGTTAGAAGTATTTCTCCTGCTCCGAAGTCTTCGAGTTTCTTTGCCCATTCAACAACATCTAAACCGGTCTTATTTCTTCCTCCATAAGTGACTACTTCCCATTTTTCTTCGTTCTTATTAATTTTCTTAGCATCAATAGCCACAACAATGCATTGAGAGCCAAACTTCTCTGAAGCTACTCTAACAAATTCAGGATTTTCTACTGCTGCTGTATTAATACTCACTTTGTCAGCGCCCGATCTCAATAAATTCTTTATGTCGTCTAAAGACCTTACCCCCCCTCCGACAGTCAAAGGAATAAAAACCTCAC